>DATBIZ010000656.1:0-3708 GCA_036556645.1 Vicinamibacteria bacterium
AGTCGGTGCAGGCGCACTTCGACGCCTGCTTCGACTCCGCCTACAAGATGGGCGGCCGGCGGCGCGCGTCGCACCTGGAAGCGGAGCAGCTCGTGGAGTGCCTGAACCGCCGGTCCGGCCAGCCCTTCTTCGCGAGCGCGAAGTGAGCGGCTCCCTGGACGGCAACGCCTGGTCTCCCGAGGACGGTCCGCGGCCGGTCGTCACGCTCGACGCCCAGAGCCGCTCGGCGTTCGTGACCCGGACCTACCTGCACCTGTACGGCGCGATCGTGGCGTTCACGCTGATCGAGGCCTTCCTGTTCGCGACCGGCCTCGCCCGCGCCATCGCGGTGGCCATGCTGGGCACCTCATGGCTGCTGGTGCTCGGCGGGTTCATCGTGGTGAGCTGGATCGCCACCCACATCGCGCACCGCGCGGAGTCGCTGGCGGCGCAATACGCCGCGCTGCTGGGCTACGTGGTGGGAGAAGCGATCGTGTTCGTGCCGCTGCTCTTCGTCGCCCAGTACTACGCGCCGGGCACCATCGAGAGCGCGGCGCTGGTCACGCTGGTCGGCTTCGGCCTGCTCACCGCGGTGGCGATGTGGGCGCGCCAGGACCTCTCGTTCCTCGGCACCGTGCTGCCCTGGGCGTTCGGGGTCGCGCTGCTGCTGATCGTCTCCGGCGCCGTGTTCGGCTTCCAGCTCGGCCCGATGTTCTCGGTGGCCATGGTCGGGCTGGCCGGCGCGGCGATCCTGTACGACACCTCGAACGTGCTGCACCACTACCCGGAGGACCGCTACGTCGGCGCCTCGCTGGAGCTGTTCGCCTCGGTGGCGCTGATGTTCTGGTACGTGCTGCGGCTGTTCCTCGCCTCGTCGGAGGACTAGGGGGGCGTCGTCGCCGCCGCGCTGCGCGCGTCGCCGCCAGCGCTATCTGGCCAGCGCCGGCTCGTCCAGCCGCCGCTCGAGGCTCGTCCACGCCTCGTGGAGCGCCGCCACCGGCAGGTCCACCAGGGTCCGCCCGGCCGCCGCGAGCACCAGGCGGTCTCCGCCGACCACGCCCATCCGGGCCCAGGGCACGCCGTGCCGCCGCGCCAGCTCTGCGATCCGCAGGTCGTCGGCGGTCGTGACCACCGCGCGCGAGGGGCTCTCGGCGAACAGCAGCACGTCGTCCCGCAAGCCCCCGGGCAGCTCGAACCGCCCGCCGCGCGCGGGCCCGTCCTCGCCGAAGCAGCACTCGGCGAGCGCGACCGCGAGCCCCCCCTCGCTGGGATCGTGCGCCGAGCGGAGGATTCCCCGCGCCGCGCCCTCGGCCAGCAGCGCGTGCAGCCGCTTCTCGGCGGCGAGGTCGAGACGGGGAGGGCGGCCGGCGACCTTCCCGTGCACGACCTCGAGGAACTCGGAGCCGCCCAGGTCCTCGCCGGTCGCGCCCAGCAGGTACACCCCGTCGCCTTCGGACGCGAACGCGGGCCGGAGCGTGGAGGCCGCGTCCTCGATCAGCCCCACCACGCCGAGCACCGGCGTGGGGTGGATGCCGCGGCCGTCGGTCTCGTTGTAGAGCGACACGTTCCCCCCGGTGATCGGGATGGAGAGCGCGCGGCACGCGTCCGCGATGCCCTCGATCGCCCGCACGAGCTGGCCCATGATCTCCGGGCGCTCGGGGTTGCCGAAGTTGAGGCAGTTGGTCGCGCCGATGGGCACCGCCCCCGCGCACGCCACGTTGCGCGCGGCCTCGGCCACGGCCAGGCGCGCGCCCTCGAACGGGTCGAGCCAGCAGTAGCGGCCGTTGCCGTCCACGCTGAGGGCCAGCGCCTTGCGCGTCCCCTTCACGCGCACCACCCCGGCGTCGCCGCCGGGGCCCTGCACCGTGTTCGTGCGCACGGTGCTGTCGTACTGGCGGTGCACCCAGCGCTGGCCGGCCACGTTGGGCGAGGCGAGCACGCGCAGCAGCGCCGCGCCGAGGTCGGCGGGAGGGGCCAGCGCGGTCAAGTCCTCGCCCGCGGCCGGGTTCACCGGCTCCACCCACGGCCGCTCGTAGACCGGCGCCTCGTCGGTCAGCGCCTCGTTGGGCACGTCGGCCTCGAGCCGGCCGTCGTGGAACACGCGCAGGCGGCGGTCCGCCGTGACGTGGCCGATGGCCTCGGCGTGCAGGTCCCACTTCTCGAACACGTCCACGATCTCGCGCTCGCGGCCCTTCTCGGCCACCAGCAGCATCCGCTCCTGGGACTCCGAGAGCATCACCTCGTAGGCGGTCATGCCGGTCTCGCGCTTGGGCACGCGCGCGATCTCGACCTCCACGCCGGTCCCGGCGCGGGCGCCCATCTCGGAGGTCGAGCAGGTGAGGCCCGCGGCGCCCATGTCCTGGATGCCCACCACCGCGCCGGTGTCGAGCGCTTCCAGGCACGCCTCGAGCAGCACCTTCTCCATGAACGGGTCGCCGACCTGCACCGTGGGCCGCTTCTCCTCGCTCCCCTCGCCGAACTCCGCCGAGGCCATCGTCGCGCCGTGGATGCCGTCGCGCCCGGTCTTCGCGCCGACGTAGAAGACCGGGTTGCCCACGCCTTCGGCGCGCCCCTTGAAGATGCGGTCCGCGCGCACGATGCCGAGGCAGAAGGCGTTGACGAGCGGGTTGGTCGCGTAGCACTCCGCGAACTTCACCTCGCCGCCGACGGTGGGGCATCCGAACGCGTTGCCGTAGCCGCCGATGCCCGCCACCACGCCCTCGAGCAGCCGGCGGTTCCGGGGATCGGTCGGCGGCCCGAAGCGCAGGCTGTCCAGGATCGCGATCGGCCGCGCGCCCATGGTGAAGATGTCGCGCAGGATCCCGCCCACGCCGGTGGCCGCCCCCTGGTAGGGCTCGATGAACGACGGGTGGTTGTGCGACTCGATCTTGAACACCGCCGCCAGCCCGTCCCCGATGTCCACCGCGCCCGCGTTCTCGCCGGGGCCCTGCAGCACGCGCTCCCCGCGCGTGGGCAGCTTGCGCAGGTGCACCTTGCTGCTCTTGTAGGAGCAGTGCTCGGACCACATCACCGAGAACAGGCCCAGCTCGGTCAGGTTCGGCTCGCGGCCGAGGCGGCCGACGATGCGGTCGTATTCGTCGCGGGTGAGGTTGTGCCGCTGCAGCAGGAGATCGTCCAGGGGCATGGAGGGTTCCATTCTAGTGCCGCCGCCCGTGGTCGGCTATGCTTAGGCACCTTCATGATCACCGTCTGCGCGTGGTGCCAGCGCATGATCGCCGCCGACGCGCCCGACCGCCTGCTCATCAGCCACGGGATGTGCTCCGGTTGCCAGACGGCGGCCACCGCGCGGGAGCCGCGCAGCCCGATCGTGGTGGTGCCGGTGCGCCACGCGAACCTGCTGCCGGCCCTGCAGACCCTGCTGCGCGAGAGCGGGATCGCGGTCCTGCTCGACCGGCGCGTGGGCGAGCGGCGGCGGTCCAGCGACAGCGCTCCCGGGGAGGAGCGGCGGCAGCGCCCGGACCGCCGCGCCGGCCCGCCGACGATGGTCTGCTAGCGGCGGCTGGTAGCGACGTGCAAGCCGTCTAGGAGACCGCGGCCTCCAGCAGGCGGATCGTGCCGCGGCCCGCGTCGATCTCCGCCTCCACCCCCAGCGGCAGCGTGAACTGCTGGTCGATGTGGCCGATCATCGCGCCGTGCCAGGCCGGCACGCCGAGCGGCCTCAGGTGATCGTCGAACACCTCTTCGAGCGTCAGCGACCCGTAGCCCTCG
>DATBIZ010000657.1:0-16355 GCA_036556645.1 Vicinamibacteria bacterium
CCCTGGTCGCCCGCGCCGCCGGGGTCCACGCCCATGGCGATGTCGGGCGACTGCTCGTGGATCGCGGAGATCACCGCGCAGGTCTCGTAGTCGAAGCCGTATTTCGCGCGCGTGTAGCCGACGCCCTTGATGGTGTCGCGCACGATGCCCGGCAGGTCGGCGTAGGCCTTGGTCGTGATCTCGCCCGCGATGAAGGCCAGACCGGTCGTGACCACCGTCTCGCAGGCCACGCGGCTGTAGGGGTCCTGGGACAGCAGCGCGTCGAGCACGGCGTCCGAGATCTGGTCCGCGATCTTGTCGGGGTGTCCCTCGGTGACCGATTCCGAGGTGAAGAGATGACGGCCGTTCTTGCCCATGCCTGCTGGCCTCCTGAGCCTCTCGCACGCCCGGAGGGCGCGCACGGTACTTTAGCCTACTTCAGGCCGAGCACGAGGTAGAGGTCGGAGAGGAGGCGATGGCAGGTGTAGGCGTAGCCGCCGCTCTGCTCGCTGATGCGCGGCTCGAGCCAGATCACGCCCGCGCGTTCGGGGGGCGCCGCCAGTCGCCGCGCGCTGCGCGGCGGAGGGGGATTGAGGCCCGTGCTAGTGCGTCGTCTCCCCCGGGCGCTCCGCCTCACGCCGCCGCCCGCGTGCGAACACGCGGCGGCGGAGCCGGCGCTCGCCGGTGGAGGGACGCCGGGCGGGCGGACGCGCGGCGTCGGCCATCGCGGCGCGCTCCCGCGCCGGCTCGCCGAGCTGGCGGTCGGCCTGCGTGCCGCAGGCGATGTCCCACACGTCGCTGGTGAGGCCGTACGCGCGCCGGCCGCCGTGCCGGCTGTGGTGGTAGAGGTGGTGGCGGCGGATGTAGCGGAAGTAGCGCGACTGGAAGTTGTAGTAATGGACCGAGTGGTGGATCCACTCCTCGATCACGTAGCTCTGGACCAGCCCCACCAGGAACATGGGGAACGTCTGCAGGGGCGTCAGCGCGGCCAGGCCGCCCAGCATCACCACGAACGGCAGCGTGTCGCCGATCCGCCCGTTGATGTGCTCCCCGTCCCAGGGCCGCTGGTGGTGCTCGACGTGGAGGTGGTCGAAGCGCCGGTGGAGGAAGTGCCGCAGCGGGCCGGGACCGTCCGGGAAGGGGCCGTGCAGCACGTAGCGATGGACCAGGTACTCGAGCAGCGTCCAGCACGCCGCTCCGGCCAGCGCGAACGCGGCGGCCACGGTCAGGCTCCGGCCGGACCGGGCCACCGTCCACAGCATCACGACCGATCCGGTCGTGTAGAACAACGTCACCGGCAGCAGCCGCCGGCGGGCCTTCGCCGCCTCCCCCTGCACGTCTACGCCTCGCGGCCACAGCGGCTCCGGCAGCCCGACTTCGGACTTGAACATCAACGGTGCACCGCCTCGACTGACTTGGGGCCCCCGCCCGGCTGATGCCGCCATATTAAAACGCGCCGCGCCGGATGGGTATTCCCCGCGCGTCAGGCGCGGGGGTGGAACTGGTCGTAGACCTTCCGCAGGCGCTCGCGCGTCACGTGCGTGTAGATCTGGGTCGTGGAGATGTCGGCGTGGCCCAGCATGGCCTGCAGCGAGCGCAGGTCGGCGCCGCGCTCGAGCAGGTGGGTGGCGAAGCTGTGGCGCAGGACGTGCGGGGTGAGCACGGACTGGACGCCGGCGGTCACCGCGTGCCGGCGCACGAGGCCCCACAGGCCCATCCGCGAGAGCTTCCGGCCGCGGTTGCTCAGGAACAGCACGGGGTCTTCGCGGCGGCGGGTCAGGCGGGGCCGCACCTCCTCGAGGTAGCGCTGCACCCACCGCTGCGCCTCGGCCCCGAGCGGCACCAGCCGTTCCTTCCGGCCCTTCCCGAAGCACGTGACCAGGCCCAGCCGCCGGTCCACGTCTTCCGCCCGCAGCCCGATCAGCTCCGAGACGCGCAGCCCGGTCGCGTAGAACACCTCCAGGACCGCGCGATCGCGGATGCCGAGCGGCGTCGCGACGTCCGGCGCCCGCAGCAGCGCCTCCACCTGCGCCGGGGTCAGGAAGCGCGGCAGCGCCTTGAACGCGCGCGGCGCCTTCAGGTTCTCCATCGGGTCGATCTCGAGACGGCCCTCGCGCACGGCGAAGCGATACAGCCCACGGACGGCGTGCACCGAGCGTGCCACCGAACGCGCGGCGAGCCCCTTCTCGCGAAGGGATCCGATGAACTCGACCAGGTCGGCCTGGCGAAGCTCCAGCAGCGCGCGCCGCCGCGCCCGCGCGAACGCCGCCAGGCGCCGGAGGTCGTGGCCGTAGGCGACGATCGTGTACGGCGAGAGCGCCCGCTCGACCCGCAGGTGGTCCAGGTACTCGCCGACGAGCGGGTCGGCGGCGTCGGCGTCTATAGGCTGAGCTCCAGGCCGAAGGTGAATCCGCCCAGGCGCGCGTCGCCCAGGTCCAGCTCGTTGTCGCCCTTGATCTTGAGCAGCCGGTAGCCGCCCTGGAGGGCCAGCCGGTCCGAAAGGTGGACCCGCACCGAGGTCTGCGCCTCGATCGCGGTGCCGAGCGAGCCGTAGCTGAGCCCGGACAGCTCGCCGTCGATGCTGACGCGGCCGGCGTACAGCCGCGCCGCCCCTCCGATCGAGGGCACCGGCCCGCGCGTGGTGTCGGTCTCGCGCTGCGAGGGCGGGGATACGACCGTCCAGTCGATGTCGATGGCCTTGGCGCCGAGCAGCACGCCCAGGTACCCGCGCGGCCCCTTCCAGAAGTCCCACTCGTATTCGGCCGTGTAGTAGAAGCCCTTCACGTTGGTGTGCACGTCGCTGAAGCGTTCGAACCGCGTCGAGCCGAACGTGAAGTTCCGCCGCGCCTCGGCCTCCGCCCGGTAGTCCAGGCGCGTGACGCTCACGCGCAGCTTGTGTCCCTGGCGGATCTGGATCGCGCCGTGCACCTCGAACTGCCGGTGGTCGGTGATCCCGAAGTCGTCCTCGAGGTCGAGCAGCGTACCCGCGGTCGCGCCGTCGCCCCTTTGCACCTCGCCGGTCAGCGAGGGCCGGTATTCGCGGTACTCGACCCGCAGCCGGTACTGCTCCGGGGCGGCGGTGGCTTCCTGGGCCACGGCCGCGCCGGGCGCGAGGAGCGCCGCCAGCAGGGCGGCACGGCACCGGGGGGGGTGGATCATCGGACCCTCCTGAAGCAGGCGGACGGCGACATTGTGCGGCCGGACCGCGCCCGTGCAGGTCCGCTCGCCGGGCGGCGGCCGGACGGGCTCAGGCTCTCGCCCGGGCCCCGCGCCGCCGCAGCGCAGCCAGGAGCTCCCCCGCCTCGGGGATGCGCAGCACGGCGGCCCCCGCCAGGTAGACGACCACGCCCACCACCACCGGCGCGAGGCCGACCGCGAGGTTGACCACGAGCCCGTCCGTGCCGAACGCGGAGGTGAGCGCGCGCGCCGCGGCCCAGGACGCGGCCGCCATCGCCGCCGCCGCCGCCACCATGCGCGCCACCGAGCTTCTGGCGACCTCCTTCAGGAGCCCGCCCTGCCGCGCCTGGTAGACGCCGGCCAGCACGAGCACGTTGGCGATCGAGCCCAGCGCGGTGCCAAGCGCGATCGCCCGGAAGCCCATCCGCGGGTGCAGCGCCAGGATCACGACCACGTTGGTCGCGACCGCGCTCATGCTGGCCACCAGCGGCACCCGCGGCGTCCCGAGCGCATAGAAGGCGGGCGCCAGCACCTTGACCCCGGTGTAGGCGACGAGCCCGATCGAGTAGTACCAGAGGGCGGCCGCGGTGCGCGCGGTCTCGGCGGGACCGAAGGCGCCCCGCTCGAACAGCAGCCGCACGATGGGCACGGACAACGTCAGGAGGCCGGCCGTGGCCGGGATCGTCACGAAGGCCAGCGTGCGCAGCGCGTGGCCCAGCGTCTCGCGCATGCCGTCGTGGTCGCCGGCGGCGGCGCGGTGGGCGAGCCCGCTGGTGGCCACGGTGCCGACCGCCACCCCGAACACGCCGATCGGCAGGTACAGGATCCGGAAGGCGTACTGCAGCGCCGAGATCGCGCCGGGCTCGTGCGACGCGAAGAACGTGCTCACCAGGATGTTGATCTCGACCGCGGCCAGGCCGACCGTCGCCGGGCCCATCAGGCGCGCGATCGCCCGCAGGCCGGCGTCGCCGGGCGCCCAGTCGAAGCGCGGGCGCCACCCGTCGCGCCACAGGGGCGGCACCTGGATCAGGAGCTGGGCGAGGCCGCCGAGCAGGGTGCCGACGGCCCATCCGATCGCGACCTGCCGGGCGTCGAACCCGGCCGCCCAGAGCGCCGTGGCCCAGGCGATCGAGACCACGTTGAACATCGACGGCGCGGCGGCGGGCGGACCGAACCGGCGGTGCGCGTTGAGGATGCCCATCGCCACGGCGGCGAAGGAGACCACGGGCAGGAACGGCAGCATGATCCGGGTGAGCCGCACGGTCAGCTCGGCCTTGGCGGGCTCGCTCCGGAAGCCGCGCGCGATCAGGCCGACGATCGGCTCCGCGAAGACGATCCCCAGCGCGGTGATCGCGCACAGGACCACCCCCAGCAGCGTGAGCAGCCGGTTCGAGAGCTGGTGCGCGCGCGGCTTGCCCCCCTCGTGCAGCGCCTTGGCGTAGGTCGGCACGAACGCCGCGGAGAGGGCGCCCTCCGCGAACAGGTCGCGCAGCAGGTTCGGGATGCGGAAGGCGGCCAGGAACGCGTCGGCGTAGAACCCGGCCCCGAGCAGGGCCGCGAAGACCATCTCCCGGACGAGCCCCAGGATGCGCGACAGGAAGGTGAGGGCGGAGATCAGGCCCGCCGAGCGCATCAGCGCCCGGCCCCCCCGCGCGGCCTCCGGGGGCAGTGGGTTGACCGGGTCGCTCATCTTCCTATAAACTAAGCTTTTGCCGTTCGTTGGAGGAGGACCTGAGTGGCGCGACATTCCTCGGCCGAGAAGGCCATGAGGCAGAGCATCAAGCGGCGGGAGCGCAACCGGCGCAACCTGTCCAAGCTGAAGACCACCGTGAAGAAGCTCCGGGCCTTGATCGCCAAGGGCGACGCCGACGCGGCGAAGAAGGCGCTCGACGAGACCGTGGGCGAGATCGACCGCGCCGCCCGCAAGGGCGTCGTGCACGACAACGCGGCCGCGCGGTACAAGAGCCGGCTCCAGCGCCGGGTCAACGGGCTCGCCCGGCCGGCCTGACCGCCGCTCCCTCCTTCCCCCTTCCGCACGCTTCCGCCACCGCCGCCGAGAGGGCCAGCCGCCCGTCGGCGCCCGACTTGATCCGCCGGTCCGCGCGGTCGAACGCGGCGATCCCGCGCGCGAGCTCCGCGTCCGTCCAGGCCCGGGTGGCGTCGAGGACGTCGTTGGCCTTGAACGGGAGCAGGTTCAGCTTCGACACGATCTCGTCGCGCGAGGCGCGGGCCTCGCGCAGCGCGCGGGCGCCGCGCACCTGGCGCAGGGCGCGGTGCAGGGTGCCGAGCACCTTCAGCGCCGGCTCGCCGTCGTCGAGCGCGGCCTCGAGCAGCTCGAGGACGCGGCCCGCGCGCCGCGCGCCCATCGCGTCGGAGAGCTTGTAGAGCGGCTGGGCCAGCCCCTTGCCCAGCACCGCCGCCACCTCGTCGGCCCCCAGCGGCTCCGGGCGCGAGGCGGCGTAGGCGGAGAGCTTGTCCAGCTCGCCCATCAGCCGGCGCAGGTCCTGGCCCACGCGCTCGAGCAGCTCCTCGAGGCCCTCGTCGCGGAGGGCGAGCTTGCGGCGCTTGACCTGCTCGACGACGTAGCCGCGCAGCGCGCGCCCCTTGGGCGGGTCCGCGGCCACCACCGCCGCCTTGTCCAGGAGCCGCTTCCACGGCAGCCGCCGCTTGTCCGGCTTGGCGGCCAGGAGCACCAGCGCGGTGTCCGGGCTCGGGTGCTCGAGCCAGGCCAGCACCTCCTCGCCGTCGCCCTTCACCGCGTCGGCCTGGCGCACGACCACGGCCCGCCGCGTGGCGAACAGCGACCCGGTGCGCGCGGCCTCCAGCACGCGCGGCCAGGTCGTCTCGTCGCCCCGGAAGGCCACCACCGATTCCCCGCGCTCGGCCCCGACCGCCTCCTGGAGGACCTTCTCGAGCGCCTCCTCGGCCAGCCACGAGTCCGACCCGCAGATCACGTGTACGGCGGTCGCGCGGCCGGCCGGGCTCAGAAGGCCTCGAGCATCGCGGAGACCAGGCTGCGGGCGAAGGCCTGGGACAACCGCTCGAGGGCCTGGCCCTCCTGGTCGATGAAGGCGCCGGGGTCGGAGCCCACGTCGTATTCGTCGCGGAACGTGAACGACTCGTTCGCCCACATCGGCACCGCCGAGCCGGTCTTGACGTACTTCACGCGCGCCGTGACCGTGACCGCGTAGCGCGAGGCCTGCGTCTGCGCGCCGGGGGCGGCGCTGGAGCCCGCCTCGAAGCCGACCGGCGATGCGTTGTAGGAGACGATCTCCCCGTCCACGACCGCGTCCACGCCGGCGGCCTGCTGGACCACGTCGAACCGGCCGCGCCGCAGCAGCTCCTCGATGACCCGGCGCGTGATCATCTGGTCGAGGCTCGGCTTGCCGGTGGCGTCGCGGAAGAGCGGCACGCCGATGCGCTTGATGGAGGCGTCGGTGGTGATGCCGCGCCCGACCAGCGCGTAGCCGCAGCCCCCCGCGCCGAAGAGCGCGGCGCCCACCACCACCGCGCCGAGACCGCGCCTCACTGCGTCACCACGCTCACGAGGCGCCGCGGCACCACGCGCACGCTGGCCACGCGCCGGCCGTTCAACAGGTGCTGGATGCTCGCGAGCGCGCGCGCCTTGATCTCCTCTTCGACCGCGTCCGGCGCCACCTTGATGCGGGCCCGCACCTTGCCGTCGATCTGCACCGCCAGCTCGATCTCGGCGTCTTTCGCCGCCTCGGCGTCCACCACCGGCCAGGGCCGGTCCACGACGCTGAAGCGGCGGCCGAGCTTCGCCCACATCTCCTCGCACACGTGCGGCGCGAACGGGCTGAGGAGCAGCACCAGCACCTCGAGCGCCTCGCGGAGCGCGGCGCGGCCGGCGCCCTGCGTGACCTCGGGCTCCAGGCGGTAGATCTCGTTGACCAGCTCCATCAGCGCGGCCACCGCGGTGTTGAGCTTGATCCGCTCGTCCACGTCTTCGGTGACCTTCCGGATGGTCTGGTGCACCTTGCGCCGGAGCTCGACGGCGGGAGGGGGCAGCTCCGCGGGCATCGGCCCGCGCAGCTCGGCGGCCAGCGCCTCGGCGTGCCGGTCCACCAGCCGCCAGACGCGGTTGAGGAACTTGTGCACGCCGATGATGTTCTCGTCGCTCCACTCCAGCGGGTCCTCGGGCGCGGCCACGAAGAGCGTGTAGAGGCGCAGCGTGTCGGCGCCGTAACGGCCGACGATGGCGTCGGGAGCCACCGTGTTGCCCTTCGACTTCGACATCACCTCGCCGTCCTTGTGCACCATCCCCTGCGGGAACAGGCGCGTGACCGGCTCGTCGAAGGTGACGAGGCCGAGGTCGCGCATCATCTTGGTCCAGAAGCGCGAGTAGACCAGGTGCAGGATCGCGTGCTCGATCCCGCCCACGTAGAGGTCGATCGGGAACCAGTAGCGCACCGCGCCGGGGTCGAACGGCCCGTCGTCCTTGCGCGGCGAGACGTAGCGGTAGAAGTACCAGGACGAGTCCACGAACGTGTCCATGGTGTCGGTCTCGCGCCGCGCGGGGCCGCCGCAGCGCGGGCACGGGGCGTTCACGAACTCCGGCACCTTCTCCAGCGGGTTTCCGCCCTCGCCGGTGAACGGCGCGTCCGGCGGCAGCTTCACCGGGAGCTGCGCGTCCGGGACCGGGACCATGCCGTCCTTCTCGCAGTAGAGCACCGGGATCGGGGTGCCCCAGTAGCGCTGGCGGCTGATGAGCCAGTCCTTGAGCCGGTAGGTGACGGTCGGCTTGCCGAAGCCCTTCTCGCGCGCGTGCTCGGCCATCCGGCGGATCGCCTCTTCGGACGGGAGGCCGTCGAACGGGCCGCTGTTCACGGTCTTCCCCGGCCCGTCGTAGGACTCGGGCATGGTGGCGCCGTCGAGCGTGCCGCCCTCGGGCTGGATCACCACGCGCACGGTGAGGCCGTACCGGCGCGCGAACTCGAAGTCGCGCGAGTCGTGCGCGGGCACGGCCATGATCGCGCCGGTGCCGTAGCCCATCAGCACGAAGTTGCCGACCCAGATGGGGATCCGCTCCCCGCTGAACGGGTTGACCGCGTGGCGGCCGGTGAAGACGCCCTCCTTCTCCACCTGCCCGGCCTGCCGCGCGCGCCGGTCCTGCCCGCGCAGCCGCGCGATCGCGGCGCGCGCCTTCTCCGCGTCCGGCGTGCCCGCGACCAGCTCCTCCACGCGCGGGTGCTCCGGGGCCAGCACCATGAAGGTGGCGCCGTAGATCGTGTCCACGCGGGTGGTGAAGACGCGCAGCGGGGTCTGCGATCCCTCCACCGCGAAGTCCACCTCCGCGCCCGGCGAGCGCCCCACCCAGTTCCGCTGCTGCACGAGCACGCGGTCGGGCCAGGCGGGCAGCTCGGCCATGTCGTCGAGCAGCTCGTCCTGGTAGGCGGTGATGCGCAGGAACCACTGGAACAGCTCGCGCTCCTCGACCTTGCTGTGGCAGCGCCAGCACTCGCCGCCCTCCGCCTGCTCGTTGGCGAGCACGGTCTGGCAGGACGGGCACCAGTTGACCGCCGCCTTCGCGCGGTAGGCGATGCCGCGCTCGAGCATGCGGAGGAAGAACCACTGGTTCCACTTGTAGTACTCGGGGTCGCAGCTCGCGATCTCGCGGCTCCACGGGTAGCTGAACCCGAGCCGCTGGAGCTGCCGCTTCATCTGCGCGACGTTCTCGCGGGTCCACTTCTCGGGATGCACCCCGCGCTTGATGGCCGCGTTCTCCGCGGGCAGCCCCAGCGCGTCCCACCCGATCGGATGGAGGACGTTGAACCCGCGCATGCGCCGGTAGCGCGCCACCACGTCGGTGATGCAGTAGTTGCGCACGTGCCCGACGTGGATGTCGCCGGAGGGGTACGGCAGCATCTCGAGGCAGTAGTACTTGGGCCGGTGCGGGTCCTCGGTGACCTCGAACGTCCGCGCCTCGCGCCAGCGCTGCTGCCAGCGCGTCTCGATGTCCTGGAAGGCGTAGTCGGTCATGTCCCCAGGTCGTGTAAACGGGTGATGTTAGCACGCTCGTCGGCGCGCACGCCGCGCAGATCCTGCCGCCGGAATCTGCTTTCGATCCGGACACGCCGCCGACGCGGCGCCTACAGTGGTGAGATCGCCACGAAAGGGGAACCCATGGACGACACGCAGGTGGAAGAGCTCCTGTGCCAGGCGCTGGAGACGGAGATCGGCGGCGTGATGGTGTACGAGCACGCGGTGCGCTGCGCGCGGAACGCCGACCTCAAGAAGGAATGGCGCGAGTACCTGGACCAGACCCGCAACCACGAGCGCATCCTGCGCGACGTGTTCGGCGTGCTGAAGCTGGACGCGGAGAAGGAGACGCCGGGACGGAAGGTGGTCCGCCACCAGGGGAAGTCGCTCGTGCAGGCCATGCTGACCGCCCTCAAGGACGGGACGCCGGAGGCGGCGCAGCTCGTGGCCGCCGAGTGCGTCGTGCTCGCCGAGACCAAGGACCACCAGAACTGGGAGCTGCTGGCCGAGGTCGCCAAGGGCCTCAAGGGAGAGGCCGGCCGCGCCCTCACCGCCGCGTGCGAGAAGGTGGAGGACGAGGAGGACGAGCACCTCTACCACACCGCCGGCTGGGCGCGGGAGCTGTGGCTGGAGTCGCTGGGCCTGCCCGCCGTCCTGCCCCCGCCCGAAGAGCGGAAGGACGTCAAGACGCAGGCAGAGGCCGCGCGCGCGAAGGACGAGCGCCAGGAGCTGGCGTCCCGGGGACGCTGAGAGGATGCGGATCGCCATGAAGAAGAAGACGGGTCGCAGCCGCGTCGCGCCGAAGGCCGCCGGCCGCAAGAGCGCGCCGCCGAAGATCGCCGCCGGGTCCCGGGTGGGCAAGGGCGTGCCCGGCCTGCGGGTGCCGCGGAGCGCCGAGCCTCCCACCGCCAACGCCCGGCCGGGGGAGCGCGGCGCCCGCAACCCGAAGGTGGCCGACCTCGCCTCGGTCACCGAGGACAGCCTGGGCACCCGGCTGACCACGAACCAGGGCCTCCTCCTCGAGAACGATCAGGACACGCTCAAGGCCGGCGACCGCGGACCTTCGCTCCTGGAGGACTTCCATTTCCGGGAGAAGATCACCCACTTCGACCACGAGCGCATCCCGGAGCGCGTGGTGCATGCCCGCGGGAACGCGGCCCACGGCTACTTCGAGGTGTACGAGAGCCTGGCCCGCTACACGCGGGCGGCGTTCCTGCAGGATCCGTCGGTGCGGACGCCGGTGTTCGTGCGCTTCTCCACCGTGGCCGGCTCGCGGGGGTCCACGGACATGCCGCGCGACGTGCGCGGGTTCGCGGTGAAGTTCTACACCCAGGAGGGCAACTTCGACCTGGTCGGGAACAACATGCCCGTCTTCTTCATCCAGGACGCGATCAAGTTCCCGGACCTGGTCCATGCGGTCAAGCCGGAGCCGGACCACGAGATGCCGCAGGCGGCGTCCGCGCACGACACCTTCTGGGACTTCATCTCCCTGATGCCGGAATCCATGCACATGATCCTGTGGCTGATGTCCGACCGCGCCCTCCCGCGCAGCTTCCGCATGATGGAGGGCTTCGGCGTCCACACCTTCCGGCTGGTCGACGAGGCCGGCCGGTCGCGCTTCGTCAAGTTCCACTGGAAGCCGCTGCTGGGCGTGCACTCGGTGGCCTGGGACGAAGCGCAGAAGATCTCGGGCAAGGACCCCGATTTCCTGCGGCGGGACCTCTGGGAGGCGATCGAGAGCGGCAGGTCGCCGCAGTGGGAGCTGGGGCTGCAGATCGTGGAGGAGGAGAGGGAGAACGACTTCGACTTCGACCTGCTCGACCCCACCAAGATCATCCCCGAGGAGCAGGTCCCCGTGCAGCGCGTGGGCCGGCTCACCCTCGACCGCAACCCCGACAACTTCTTCGCGGAGACCGAGCAGGTGGCCTTCCACCCCGGGCACGTGGTGCCGGGGATCGACTTCAGCAACGATCCGCTGCTGCAGGGCCGCCTCTTCTCCTACACCGATACCCAGCTCATCCGCCTGGGCGGACCCAACTTCCACGAGATCCCCATCAACCGTCCGGTGGCGCCCGTCCACAACAACCAGCGCGACGGGTTCATGCGCCAGACGATCAACCGGAGCAAGACCTCCTACGAGCCCAACTCGATCGGGGGCGGCTGCCCCGTGCAGGCGAGCTGGGCAAGCGGGGGTTTCACGAGCTTCCCGCAGCGCGTGAGCGGCCCCAAGGTCCGGGCGAGGTCGGAGAAGTTCTTCGACCACTTCTCGCAGGCCACGCTGTTCTTCAACAGCCAGTCCGACCCGGAGAAGGACCACATCGTGGAGGCCTTCCGCTTCGAGCTGGGCAAGGTGGAGCGCGTGGCGATCCGGGAGCGCATGATCGGCCTGCTCAACCAGGTGGACCGGACGCTGGCCGCGCGCGTGGCCGAGGGCCTGGGCCTTCCCGCGACGCCGAAGATCGAGCTCCCGCTCAACCGGAGCATCGGCGCGGACGGCGACGTGAAGGACCGGGAGTCCCGGGCGCCGAAGAAGGCGGCCGGCCGGTCGGCGGCGCTCAGCATGGCCAACACGGTCAAGGACACGATCGCGACGCGGAGGGTGGCCATCCTGGCCGCGGACGGCGTGGACGATGCGGCGGTCGCCGGCCTGAAGAACGCGCTCGCCGACGCGGGCGCGCAAGGCAAGCTCGTGGCGCCGCGCCTGGGGTTCGTCGCGGGCAAGGGCGGCGACGAGTTCTTCGTGGACTTCAGCTTCCTGACCGGCTCGTCCGTGCTCTTCGACGCGGTCTACGTCCCGGGAGGAGCGGACAGCGTGCGCGCGCTGGCCGCCGAGCGCGATGCGATCGAGTTCGTGACCGAGGCCTTCCGCCACTGCAAGACGATCGCGGCCACCGGCGAGGGCGTGGAGCTGCTGCGGGCGTGCCCGGGCCTGGAGTCCGCCGGCGGCAAGGGCGACCCGGCGCTCGAAGGCGTGGTCGTGGGACCGAGCGCGGACGGAGTGGTGCCTCAGTTCCTGAAGCAGGTCGCACGGCACCGCCACTGGACACGCAAGGGCCGGAACGTGGCCGGCGGACCCGGCGGCAGCCAGGAGGCTCGCGGGCAGGCGCGCCTGACCGTGGTCGGCCGCTAGCTCGCGGCGGGGGGCCGGCGGGCGGCGCCGAGCACCGCCAGCACCTCGTCGTCCTCGATGGGGCGGAAGTCGTCGTAGAAGCGCCCCACCGCGCCGAACGGCGAGGGGGTCTCGAGCGCGATCAGGCGCAGGCCCAGCCGCTCGAACTCGCGCACGGTCTCGGGCGGGGCCACCGGCACCGCCAGCACCACCTCGCGCGGGCGGCGGCGGGAGACCGCGGCCAGCGCGGCGCGCGCGGTGAGGCCGGTGGCGACGCCGTCGTCCACCAGCACGGCCGTGCGGCCGGCGACCGGCAGCGCCGGCCGGCCCTGGCGGTACAGCTCCTCGCGCCGCTGGATCTCGCGGCGCTGGCGTTCCGCCTCCGCGGCCACGTAGGCCGCGTCCACGCGCAGCCAGGCCAGGCTCTCCTCGTCCAGCACCGTGATCTCCTCGCCGTCGGCGAGCGCCACCGCGCCGATCGCCAGCTCCGGGTTGTCCGGCGCGCCCAGCTTGCGCGGCATGATCACGTCCATCGGCGCCTGCAGCGCGCGCGCGACCGGGTCGGCCACGATCACGCCTCCGCGCGGGATGGCCAGCACCACCACCTCGTCGCCGCGGGCGGGGATCAGGCGGGCCAGGAACTCGCCCAGGCGCGCGCCGGCTTCCCCACGGTCGGTGAACATCAGCGCACCGCCGGCCAGAACGGGGCGAAGACCTCGCGGTAGGCGGAGACCAGCGCGTCCAGGCGCGGGGATCGGCCCGCCACGCGCTCGCCGCCGCGGCCCAGCATCACGCGCGCCACCGCCGCCGCCGATCGCGCGATGCCGTCCAGGTTGTAGCCGCCCTCGAGCGCGAAGATCACGCGGCCGCGCGCCGCCCCCGCGGCCGCCTCCAGGCAGGCCTGGGCGATCTCCGCGAACCCGCGCGGGGTCACCTTCATCGGCGCGATCGGGCAGCCTTCGTAGGGGTCGAAGCCCGCCGACACGATCACGAGCTGCGGATCGAACGCGCGCCCGATGGGGACCACGAACTCGCGGTAGACGCGCGCGTAGTCCTCGTCCCCCATCCCGGGCGGCAGCGGCAGGTTCACGGTGAAGCCGCGGCCCGCGCCCTCGCCCACCTCGGTGAGGGCCCCGGTACCGGGGTAGAACGGGTAGGCGTGCGAGGAGACGTAGAGCACGCGCCGGTCCGCGTAGAACACGTCCTGGGTGCCGTTGCCGTGGTGCACGTCGAAGTCGATCACGGCCACGCGCTCCAGGCCGCGGGCCAGGGCCTGGGCGGCGGCCACCGCCACGTTGTTGAAGAGGCAGAAGCCCATCGCGCGGCCGGGCTCGGCGTGGTGGCCGGGCGGCCGCACCGCGCAGAAGGCGCGGTCGAACTCGCCGGCCAGCACGCGGTCCACCGCGTCCACCACCGCCCCCGCCGCGAGCAGCGCCGCCTCGAACGAGCGCGGCGAGGCCTGGGTATCCGGGTCGAAGCGGAACGTGGTGCCGCGGGTGGCGGCCACGCGCGCGAGGTGCTCCTCGGTGTGCACGCGCAGCAGCTCCGGCGTGGTGGCGGGACGCGGGGCGAGGAGCGCGAACTCCTTCTCGAGCGCCGCCTCGCGCAGCCCGCGCCGCACCGCGTCGAGGCGCTCGGGCCGCTCCGGGTGGCCGGGGCCGGCGTCGTGCGCTCGAAACCGCTCGTCGTCGTAGAGCGCAGCCGGCACGGCGCCTACCGCTTCACGAACTCCCGGGCCGCTTCCGTGAGCTTCGGGAGCAGCTCGAACAGGTCGGCCACCACGCCGTAGTTGGCGACCTTGAAGATCGGCGCGTCGGCGTCCTTGTTGATCGCCACCACGAACTTCGACGAGGACATCCCGGCCAGGTGCTGGATGGCGCCGCTGATCCCGGCCGCGATGTAGAGCGTCGGGGAGACGGTCTTGCCGGTCTGGCCGACCTGGTACTGGTGGTCCACCCAGCCCGCGTCCACGACCGCGCGCGAGGCGCCGACCGCCGCGCCGAGCGCGCCTGCCAGCCCCTCGACCAGGTGGAAGTTCTCCGGGCCCTTCAGCCCGCGGCCACCGGAGACGATGATCTGGGCCTCGGTCAGCTCGACCTTGCCGGCGGCCGTCGCGTGGATCTCCTTGACCCGCGCGCGCGCCGAGGCGTCCACGGTGGCGGCGACCACCTCCGCCTTGCGGTTTCCGTCGCGCGCGCCGACCGGGAACACGTTCGGGCGCAGCGTCGCCATCTGCGGCTCGCCCTCCCAGCGCACGGTCGCGAAGGCCTTGCCCGCGTACATCGGCCGCCGCGCCTCGAGCCGCCCGTCCTTCACCGAGAGGGCGACGCAGTCGGACACCAGACCGGCGCCGACCCTGGCCGCCGCCCGCGGCGCGAGGTCGCGGCCCATCGCCGTGAACGGGACGAGCACGGCCGCCGGCTTCACCGCACCGACCACCTGGGCCAGCGCGCGCGCGTAGGGCTCCGTCCCGTAGGTCCCCAGCTCCGGCTGCTCGAAGACATGGACGCGCGCGGCCCCGTGCGCGGCCAGCTCGTCGGCCAGTGCGCGCACCTGGGCGCCGATCAGCACGCTCTCGACCGTGGCGGAGAGCGGGGTAGCCAGGCGTGCGGCCTCGCTGACCGCCTCCAGCGCGGACCGACGCAGCGCGCCGTCGCGGTGCTCGGCGAACGTCAGGATGACCGCCATCAGAGCACCTTCGCTTCCTCGCGCAGCACGCGGAGGAGCTCCTTGACCTGGCTGTCCACGTCGCCCTGGATCATGCGCACGGCGGGACGGGCCGGGGGCAGCTCCAGCGACACCACCTTCGTGCGCGGCGCGAGGTCGCCCGCGGAGAGCCCGAGCGCGGCCGCGTCCTTGGCCTCGATCGTCTTCTTCTTCGCGGCCATGATGCCCTTCAGGCTTGCGTACCGCGGCTCGTTGAGCCCCTTCTGGGCCGAGATCACCGCGGGCAGCGTGGTCTCCCAGATCTCGTGCGCGCCCTCGATCTCGCGCTCGACCGTGGCCACGCCGCCGGCCAGCTCGATCTTCACCGCCATGGTGACCTGCGGCAGGTCCAGGAACTCGGCCAGCAGCCCGGGCACCTGCGCGTGGTCGCCGCCCACGCCGAGCTGGCCGGTCAGCACCAGGTCGGCCCCCAGCCCCTTGATCGCGGCGGCCAGCGCGCGCGCCACCCCGCCGGTGTCGGCCGCGTCGAAGAGCGGGTCCTTCAGGTGGACCGCCGCGTCGGCGCCCATGGCCAGCCCGCTGCGCAGCGCCGCCTGCGCCCGGTCCGGCCCCACCGTGAGCAGCACGACCTCGCCCCCGCCCTGCTTCTCCTTGATCCGGAGCGCCTCCTCGATCGCGAACTCGTCGTAGGGCGAGACGACCCAGTTCACGTCGGTCTCGAGCACGCCCTTGCCGTCGGGCGCGACCCGGATCCGCGTCTCGGTGTCGGGTACCTGCTTGATGCAGACGGCTATCTTCAACAGATCTCTCCTACGGAGGCTTGCTTCATCTCAGGGGAGATCGCTCGGGCCGTGACCGGACTTCGGCTCCGATGGCCCTCGCGCTCCCCCCTGAACCCCCCTTCGCTCGCGCCGTCGCGCTTCGCACGCCGCGCTCGCTATCCGTCCTCTGTGCCTCTGTGTCCTTGTGCTAATCCCGGTAGCGCTTGAACAGGAGCGCGCCGTTGGTTCCTCCGAACCCGAACGAGTTCGACAGCGCGTAGTTCAGCTCGGTCTTTCGCGCCTTCAGGGGGACCACGTCGAGGTCGCACTCGGGGTCCTGGTTCTCGAGGTTGATCGTGGGCGGCAGCACCTGGTCGTGCAGCGACAGCGCCACGATCCCCGCCTCCAGCCCGCCGGCGGCTCCGAGCAGGTGGCCGGTCATCGACTTGGTGGAGCTGATGGCCAGCTTGCGCGCGTGGTCCCCGAAGGCGCGCTTGATGGCCAGCACCTCGACCTTGTCCCCCTGCGGGGTGGACGTGCCGTGCACGTTGACGTAGCCGACCACGGACGGGTCCACCCCCGCGTCCTTCAGGGTGCGGCGCATCACCTGGTAGGCGCCCTCGCCGTTCTCGCTGGGCGCGGAGATGTGGTACGCGTCGCTC
>DATBIZ010000658.1:0-6157 GCA_036556645.1 Vicinamibacteria bacterium
GAAGGCCGCGACCCCGGCGAAGCCCGCGGCCGCGAAGGCACCGCCGCCCGCACGGCCGGCGCCGACTCCGCCTGCGCCCGCGCGCCCGGCGCCCGCCGCCAAGGCGAAGCCGGAGCCGCCCCGCGCTCCCGCCGGCGCGCCGCCAGACCTCCTGCGTGCGCTCGAGGAGGTCGAGCAGTACGTCTCGCTCGGCTTCGTGGACGACGCACGCGACGCGCTGCGCGAGCTGGCCGCGCGTCATCCGGGCCATCCCCTGCTCGCGGACAAGGTCGCGGAGCTCGGGCTGGACGTCGAGGAGGCCGCGCCCGCGGCGGAGCCGTCTCTGCCCGGCGAGCGCGCCGATGCGTTCGCGGAGCTGGGGCTGCCGGACATGGAGCCGGGGCTCGAGGAGCGGGGAGGCGCGGACGAGCTGTTCGGGGGCCAGGAGCCGGCCTTCGACGAAGCGCCCGCGGCCGCCGCCCCCGCCGAAGACGCCGCCGGCCTCGACCTGGGGTCGGAGCTGGGAGAGCTGTTCGGAGCGCAGTCCGCGGTGGAAGACCTCGCCTCGGCCGGCACGACCGAGCTGGGCGACAGCGGGCTGGCCGACATCTTCAAGGAGTTCAAGAAGGGCGTCGACAAGCAGCTCGGCAAGGAGGACTACGACACCCGCTACAACCTCGGGATCGCCTACAAGGAGATGGGCCTCGTGGACGAGGCGATCGCCGAGTTCCAGCTCGCGGCCAAGGACGAGTCCCGCCTGCTCGAGTGCGCGAGCATGCTCGGCATCTGCTTCCTCGAGAAGGGCATGCCCAAGCTCGCGGTGAAGTGGTTCGAGAAGGGGCTCAGCGTGCCGGGCCGCACCGAAGAGGAGTACCAGGGCCTCCGCTACGACCTGGCCATGGCGCACGAGGCCTCCGGC
Organism: Vicinamibacteria bacterium; assembly: GCA_036556645.1. Classification (GTDB taxonomy): domain Bacteria; phylum Acidobacteriota; class Vicinamibacteria; order Fen-336; family Fen-336; genus DATKEG01. The sequence continues at coordinate 899 of DATBIZ010000658.1, forward strand.
GAGACCGACAAGGCGCTCAGCCTGTTCACGGACCTCTACGGACAGGACGCGAACTTCCGCGACGTCGCCGCGAAGGTGCGCGAGCTGGGCGGAGGGGCCTGACTCGCGCCGCACCTCCAGCGAGACCGTGGCGTCCCTGCTCTCCGTGTCGAGCTCGCTGCTCGTCGGCCTCATCCTGGTGGCGGCGCCCTGGACGGCGGTCTGGGAGTCCAACTACCTGCTCACGACCTGGCCGTCGCTGCGGGGCTTCGTGCTGAGCGCGTTCACGCGCGGCAGCGTGACCGGCCTCGGCCTCGTCAACCTGGCGATCGCGTTCTGGGAGGCGCGCGAGCATCTCGGACGGAACGGCCGGCGCGCCTGACCGCGCACGAGCGCCGCGGCTCGCGCTGATGCTCGTCAGCGGTGCGGTCCCCCTGGCCGCCCTCCCCGAGCGGGCGCGCGCGGCGTCCGCCGCCGGTGTCGACTGGGTGCAGGTGCGGGAGAAGCACCTCGCGGCCGGCGCGCTGGCGCGCCTGGTCGCCGACGTGCTGGGCGCGGTGCGCGGGGGCGCCGCGCGCGTGCTGGTGAACGGACGGCCCGACGTCGCGGTGGCCACCGGCGCGGCCGGCGTGCAGCTTCCCGAGGACGGCCTGCCGGTGCGGGAGGTGCGCGCCGCCTTCCGCGGCCTCGTGGTCGGAGCCTCGTGCCACTCCCGGGCGGCCGCCGAGCGCGCGGAGCGCGACGGGGCAGACTTCGTCGTGTTCGGGCCCGTGTTCCCCACGCCGGGCAAGGAGGCGCGCGCGGCCGGGGTGGCGCGGCTGGCCGAGGTCGCGCGCGGAGTGCGCATCCCGGTCCTGGCCATCGGGGGCATCGACCTCTCGACCGCGGCCGCGGCCGTCGCCGCCGGCGCGCGCGGGCTCGCGGCGATCCGGCTCTTCGCAGACCCCGCGCCGCCGGACGCCCTGGTGGCGCGGCTCAAGGCGCTCGCGCGTTGAGGGAGCGGCCCGACGCCGTGGACGCGGTCTACGCGGAGCTGATGCGCGCGCGCCCGGACGAGATGTCCGCGCTGCTGGCGCGGCCGGACACCGACCCCGCGCTGCTGATGGCGGTGCTCCGGCGGCCGGTGCCCGCGCGGTTCCTGGAGCTGATCGCCGGCACCCCTCCCTGGTCACGCGAGCCGCGCGTGCTGGCCGCGGTCGTGCTCAACCCGCGCGCGCCGCGCGCGCTCGCGCAGCAGCTCCTGCCCTCGCTCCACTGGCGGGACCTGGCCGACGTGGCGGCCAGCCCGCGCGTGGACGGGGGCGCGCGCGTGCGCGCGGAGGGGCTGCTCAAGGAGCAGTTGCCGGACCTTCGCCTGGGCGAACGGATCACGCTCGCGCGCCTGGCCACCCCGGTGGTGCTCGCGCCGATGCTGCTCGATCCCGAGCCGCGGGTGGCGGAAGCCGCGCTGCTCAACCCGCGCCTGCGCGAGGAGGACCTCGTGCTCGCGGTCCGCTCCGCGGCGCCGCCGCGCGCGCTGCTCGAGGCGGCCACGCGCTCGCCGAAGTGGCGCGAGAGCTACGCGGTGCGGCTCGCGCTGGTCCTGCAGCCGCGCACCCCGCTGGCCCTGGCGCTCGGCCAGCTCAGCGCCCTCCTGCCGCGCGACCTCGAGCGCGTGGCGGAGACTCCCGGCCTCCCGCCGCTGGTCCAGGCCGCCGCGCTGCGGGTGGCGCGCGAGCCCAGCGGCTGAGCGGGCGCGACTTCTGTGGCGCCCCGGCGACCGGTCCGCTACAATCGGCCGTCGCTCTGCCTTTCCTTCCTTCGGCGGATGGTGCTCAGGACTGATGGCGTCCTTCGGTGACACGCTTCGCAGGGAGCGCGAACTGCGCGGCGTGGACCTGCGCGAGGTGGCCGAAGCGACCAAGATCAGCGTCCGCTTCCTGCAGGCGCTCGAGAACGACCGCATAGACGTGCTGCCGGGCGGGATCTTTCCCCGCGCGTTCGTGCGGCAGTACGCGATCTACCTGGGCCTCGATCCCGACCGTACCGTCGCGGAGTTCGTCTACGCGTACGGCGACCAGGCGGGAGCGGCGTCGTCGCCGGTGCCCGCGCGCGGCCGCGGCCGGCGCACGCCGCTGCTGCTGGCCCTGCTGGCGCTGATCGTGCTCGGCCTCGCGGCCTGGGTCGCGTTCCGGTACGAGGCGCTGGGCGTGGCCTCCGGGCCGACCCCCGCGCCCTCGGTTCCCGCCAGCACGTTCGCGCCCGACCCCGTCTATCCTCCGCCGACCACCGCCGCGGCCCTGCTTCCGGCCGACACCCAGAGCCTGGTGCTCACCCTCAACAGCCGCCAGAGCTGCTGGGTCGCGGTGGTGGCCGACGGGGTGAAGGTGATCGACCGGGTGATGAACGAGGGCGAAGCGCAGACCGTCACCGCGAAGGGCGAGATGGTGCTGAGCGTGGGCAACGCCGGCGGCATCACGTTCACGCTCAACGGCCGCCCCGGCATCTCGCTCGGGCGCGAGGGGGAGGTGCGGCGCAACATCGTGATCACGCGCCAGAGCCTTCCCTCCCTGGTGCAGCAGGCCGCGCCCGCGTCCGCGCCCACGGCGTCCCCGCACGCCGGCTGAGGCATGGGCGAGCGCGCGGTCAACCCCTTCGTCGAGCAGTTCCGCAAGGGAGGCGTGGCGCGCGAGCTGCGCCTGATGGCGGCGCAGGGCGCGCTCCCGCTCAAGCCCGCCGACCTCGCCGACCTGCTCCACCACCTGCTGGGCGACCCCGAGGCCGAGATCGCGCAGTCCGCCTCCTCCACGCTGATGGCGATGCCGGTCGAGGAGATGCTGCCCATCGGCAAGGACCGCGACACGCCGCCCGCGCTGCTCGGCTGGGTGCTCTCGTCGCGCGAGGAGCGCGAGCTGCGCGAGGCCACCCTGCAGAACCCGTCCACGCCGGACGAGTCGGTGGAGGGCATCACGGCCTTCCTCGCCGAAGAGCTGGCGGAGCTGGTGGTGATCAACCAGGTGCGGCTGCTGCGCCGCACCTCGCTGCTCGAGGCGCTGGAGCAGAACCCCCGCCTCAACAAGGACCAGCAGCGGAGGCTGCGCGAGCTGCGCGAGACGTTCCGCGTGGGTCAGCCCGGCGCCCCCTCGCTTGCGCCGGCGCCACCGCCGGCGGCGGCCCCCGCGCCCGCGCCGGAGCCGGCCGCGGAGGCCGCGCCCGCGGAGCCGCCCGTGGACGTCACCAAGCTGAGCGCCGACGAGGCGGTGATCCACTTCCTCCCGGAGGACGAGCGCCAGGACGAGGACAAGGTGAGCGCCGTGCAGCGCCTCTACCGGCTCAACACCGCGCAGAAGGTGATCGCGGCGCTGAAGGGCTCGCGCGAGGAGCGGGCGGTGCTCGTGCGCGACCCCAACCGGATGGTGGCCACCGCGGTGCTGGGCAGCCCGCGGCTCACCGAGGCCGAGGTGGAGTCCTTCTCCGGGATGCGCAACATCTCCGACGAGATCCTGCGCCAGATCGGCACGCACAAGGAGTGGACGAAGAAGTACGCGGTGATCGCCAACCTGGTGAAGAACCCGCGCACGCCGATCGGCGTGTCGCTGAGCATGGTGTCGCGCCTGAACCCGCGCGACATCAAGGGCCTCACCACGGACCGCAACGTGCCCGAGGTGATACGCAAGCAGGCGCAGAAGTTCGTCAAGGGCCAGCACGAGCCGAAGAAGCAATAGATGGCGCAGGACTACTACAGCCTCCTGGGCGTGCCCCGCACCGCCTCCTCCGCCGACATCCGGCAGGCGTACGCGCGGCTGGCGCGCGACAAGCACCCCGACCGCTTCAGCGACCCGAGCGAGCGCGCCCGCGCGCACGAGCTGTTCCGCGAGCTGACCGCGGCCTTCAACGCGCTCAGCAACGACAAGAGCCGGCGCGAATACGACGCGAGCCTGGAGCGGCCGCGTCCGACCACGCCGGAGGAGATCGCCCGCGACGCCTACGAGCGCGGCATGGCCCACCTCGGGGCCGGGCAGTTCGAGGAGGCGGTCGAGCAGCTCCGCTCGGCGGTCCACCACGCCGGCGGCCAGGCCCGCCACCACGCCGCGCTGGCCGCCGCGCTCGCGCGCAACCCGCACGCGGTGCGGGAGGCGATCCAGTCCGCCGAGCGCGCCGCGCAGCTCGAGCCCTCGGTGGCCGCGCACCAGGTCCTCCTGGCCGAGCTGTTGCTGAGCCAGGGGCTGAAGCTGCGCGCGCGCCGCGCGGCGGAGGGCGCGCTGCGCCTGAGCCCCAACGACGCGCGGGCCCGGCGCGTGCTGGAAGAGGCGGGCTCCTGAGCCGGCTTGCCCGTCCGGAGGCTTTCGTTGTCTACTGACGCGCGCCCGAGCCACTCGCCCATGAAGATCACCTACCAGGCCGTCACCGACGTCGGGCGCAAGCGCAAAGGCAACGAGGACAGCCACTTCGTGAACCCCGAGCAGAACCTGTTCGTGGTCGCGGACGGCATGGGCGGGCACGCCGCGGGCGAGGTGGCCTCGAAGATCGCGGTGGACGCCATCAACGAGTTCGTCTGCCTCACCGGGGGGGACAAGGACATCACCTGGCCCTTCGGCCTCGACGACAGCATCTCCTACGACGGCAACCGGTTGAAGACCGCGGTCCGCTATGCGAACCGGAAGGTGCTGGAGGCCACGCGGGAGAAGACCGAATACGAGGGCATGGCCACCACGGTGGCCGCGGTGCTGATGGACGGCGCCACCGCGAACCTGGCCCACGTCGGCGACAGCCGCGTGTACCTGGTGCGCGGCTCCGAGCTGCTGCAGCTCACCGCGGACCACTCCTGGATCAACGAGCAGATCCAGAGCGGGCTCATCTCCGCGGACCAGGCGCGGACGCACCCGCTGCGCAACGTGGTCACGCGCGCGCTGGGCGGCAAGGCCGACTGCCAGGTGGAGATGCAGGCGCACGAGATGCAGGCGGGCGACATCCTGCTCCTGTGCTCGGACGGCCTCACCACGATGATCCCCGACGACGAGATCGTGCGGCTGGTGCAGGGCGCGGGCGGCGACGTGGCCGCCGCGGCGCAGGCGCTGGTCAGCGCGGCCAACGAGCGCGGTGGCGAGGACAACATCACCGTGCTGCTGATCCGGTTCGACCCGTGAGCTCGTCCGCGGGGACTTCCGAGAGCGGCCGCCGCATCGGCCGCTACCGGGTGACCGGCCGCATCGGCCGCGGCGGCATGGGCATGGTGTACCGCGGGTACGACGCCGCCCTCGACCGCGAGGTCGCGGTGAAGACCCTGAGCCTCGAGGCCAC
>DATBIZ010000659.1:0-9358 GCA_036556645.1 Vicinamibacteria bacterium
GCCGTCGAGGATCAGGCTCATCGTGCCGGGCCCGCCGCGTCGCGCGTCCAGCGCGAGGCGGCGGCCGTCGAGCACCACCGCGTAGCCGTCACGCTCCCTGCGGACCTCCACGCTCACGCACCGCCCGTCGAGCGTGGCCTCCAGGATCATGCCCGCTCCTCACCACCCGCGCAGGGCGTCGCGCCAGCCCTGCGCGCGCCACGGCGAGGCGCGATCCGCGGCGGCCGCGCCCGGACGCGCGGCGCGCCGGCTCTCGAGCGCCTCGATCGCGGCGGCGGCGATCGCCGCCTCCCAGGGGCGCTCGCGGGCGGGCGCGGGCCGCGCCAGGAGCCGGTCCACGAAGCCGGTGTCGAACTCGCCGCGGCGGAACTCCGGGTCGCGCACCAGGCGCCGGAAGAAGGGCAGCGTGGTCTTGATGCCGGCCACCGTGTACTCCGCCAGCGCCCGCTCCAGGCGGCCGAGGGCCTCGGCGCGGTCGGCGCCCCAGGCGATCAGCTTCGAGACCAGCGGGTCGTAGTGGACCGGCACCTCGGCGCCCTCGTAGACGCCCGAGTCGTCGCGCACGCCGGGGCCCGACGGCACGCGCAGCGCGGTGATGCGTCCCGGGCTCGGCAGGAAGTTCTGGTCGGGGTCCTCGGCGTAGACGCGGCACTCGATCGCGTGGCCGCGCTGGACGAGGTCCTCCTGGCGGAAGGGCAGCGGCTCCCCGCGCGCGACGCGGATCTGGAGCTGTACGAGGTCGAGGCCGGTCACCATCTCCGTGACCGGGTGCTCCACCTGCAGCCGCGTGTTCATCTCCAGGAAGTACGGCTCGCCCGCCGCGTCCACCAGGAACTCGAGCGTGCCCGCGTTCACGTAGCCGGCGCGGCGCGCCAGCGCCACCGCCAGCGCCCCCATGCGCGCGCGCCGCTCCGGCGTGAGGGACGGCGACGGGCTCTCCTCGACCACCTTCTGGTGCCGCCGCTGGATCGAGCACTCGCGCTCGAAAAGGTGGACCACGTTGCCGTGCGCGTCGGCGAGGACCTGGATCTCGACGTGCCGCGGCCGCTCCAGCGCCTTCTCTATGTACACGCGGGCGTCGCCGAACGCGGACAGCGCCTCGCCCTGGGCGCGCGCCAGCGCCGATTCGAGCGCGTCCGCCGAGGTCACCAGGCGCATCCCCTTGCCGCCGCCGCCGGCCGCGGCCTTCAGCATCACCGGGAAGCCCACGCGCTCCGCCTCCGCGCGCACCGCCGCGCCCGCGAGCGGCTCGAGCGCGCCGGGCACCACCGGCACCCCGGCCTCGGTGGCGAGCCGGCGTGCCGAGGTCTTCTCGCCCATGCGCTCCATCGCGTCGCTGGGGGGCCCGATGAACACGATCCCCGCCTCTTCGCAGGCCCGCGCGAACGCGGCGTTCTCGGCCAGGAACCCGTAGCCGGGATGGATGGCCTGCGCGCCGCTGTGGCGCGCCGCCTCGAGGATGCCCTCGATGCGCAGGTACGACTCGCGCGAGGGCGCCGCGCCGATCGGGTAGGCCTCGTCCGCCAGCGCGACGTGCCGCGCGGCCCGGTCCGCCTCGGAGTAGACGGCCACCGACGCGATCCCCATGTCCCGGCACGCCCGCACGATGCGCACCGCGATCTCGCCGCGGTTCGCGATGAGGACCTTGGAGAGAGTGCGCACGCTCACAGCGGGATGTTCCCGTGCTTCTTGGGAGGGTTCTTGTCGCGCTTGGTCCTGGTCATCTCCAGCGCGGCGGCCAGCTTCCGGCGCGTCTGGCGCGGGAGGATCACCTCGTCCACGAAGCCGCGGTCGGCCGCCACGTAGGGGTTCGCGAACTTCTCGCGGAACTCCGCCACCTTCTGGGCGCGCAGCGCGTCGGGGTCGCCCGCGCGCTGCAGCTCGCGACGGTAGAGCACGTTGACCGCGCCCTCCGGCCCCATCACCGCGATCTCGGCCGTGGGGTAGGCGTAGTTCAGGTCGGTGCGGATGTGCTTGCTGGACATCACGCAGTAGGCGCCGCCGTAGGCCTTGCGCGTGATCACGGTGATCTTGGGCACCGTGGCCTCCGCGAACGCGTAGAGCAGCTTCGCCCCGTGCTTGATGATGCCGCCCCACTCCTGCGCGGTGCCGGGCAGGAACCCGGGCACGTCCTCGAAGGTCACGAGCGGCACGTTGAACGCGTCGCAGAAGCGGACGAACCGCGCGCCCTTGAGGGAGGCGTCGATGTCGAGGCAGCCGGCCAGCACCGCGGGCTGGTTGGCCACCACGCCCACGCTGCGGCCCGCGATGCGGGCGAAGCCCACCACCAGGTTCGTCGCGTAGTGGGCGTGCACCTCGAGGAAGCGGCCCTCGTCCACCACCGCCGCGATCAGCGATTTCATGTCGTAGGGCTTGCTCGGCTCCGCGGGGATCAGGGTGTCGAGCGCCGCGTCCTCGCGGTCCGGCGGGTCGTCGGTCGCCCGCGCCGGCGGGTCCTCCAGGTTGTTCGAGGGGAGGTAGGAGAGCAGCTCGCGGATGGTGGCCAGGCAGTCGCGGTCGTCCTCGGCCGCGAAGTGCGCCACCCCCGACTTCAGGTTGTGGGTCAGGGCCCCGCCGAGGTCCTCCTTGCTGACCTCCTCGTGCGTGACCGTGCGGATCACGTCGGGCCCGGTGACGAACATGTAGGCGCTGTCCTTGACCATCACCGTGAAGTCGGTGATGGCCGGGCTGTACACCGCGCCGCCCGCGCACGGCCCCATGATCGCGGAGATCTGCGGCACCACGCCCGAGGCGAGCGTGTTGCGCAGGAAGATGTCCGCGTAGCCGCCGAGCGAGGCCACCCCCTCCTGGATCCGCGCCCCGCCCGAGTCGTTCAGGCCGACGACGGGGGCGCCCATCTTCATGGCCAGGTCCATCACCTTGCAGATCTTCTGGGCGTTGGTCTCGGAGAGGCTGCCGCCGAAGACGGTGAAGTCCTGCGCGAACACGTACACGAGGCGCCCGTCCACGCGCCCGTAGCCGGAGACGACCCCGTCGCCGGGGACCTTCTGCTCGGCCATGCCGAAGTCGAGGCAGCGGTGCTCGACCAGCTTGTCGAGCTCCTCGAAGGTGCCGTCGTCGAGCAGCCGCTCGATCCGCTCGCGGGCCGTGAGCTTGCCTTCGGCGTGCTGGCGCTCGCGCCGCTCCTCCCCGCCCCCCGCCTCCGCGCGGCGCACCTTGTCGTGGAGGGTGGCCAGGGCGCGCTCGAGCGGTGCGCCCGCTACGGGGTGGCCGGGGGCCGGCGGCGGCTTCTCAGTGGCCACAGCCGCAGCCGCCGCGGCCGCAACCGCAGCCTCCGCCCCCCGAGCCGCTGAAGCCGGACGCGCTCGCGAAGGCGAAGCTCGACACCTGCTTCTCGACCGTGGCGGAGTCGCAGGCCGGGCACACCACCTCCTCGGCCCAGCCGCGCACGTACTTCTCGAACGCCATCCCGCAGCTCCCGCAGCGGTACTCGTAGAGCGGCACGGCTACCTCGCGGCCTTCGCCGCCATCTCCTTCTTCGCCTTCTCCCAGTCGTCCAGGAAGCGCTTGAGGCCGATGTCGGTGAGCGGGTGCTTGAGCAGGCCGGTGAAGACCGAATACGGCATGGTCCCGATGTGGGCACCCATCTTCGCCGCCTCGACCACGTGGATCGGGTGGCGCAGGCTGGCCGCCAGCACCTCGCAGTCGAAGTCGTAGTTGTCGAAGATCTGCACGATGTCGCGCACCAGCTCCATGCCCGGCGTGGCGATGTCGTCGAGCCGTCCCACGAAGGGCGACACGTAGCGCGCACCGGCCTTGGCCGCGAGCAGGGCCTGGGTGGGCGAGAAGATCAAGGTCATGTTGACGCGGTGGCCCTCGTCGGTGAGCGCGCGGGTGGCCTTCAGGCCTTCCAGCGTGCAGGGGCACTTCACCACGATGTTCTCGTGCAGGGCCGCCCAGTGCCGGCCCTCCTCGACCATCCCGGCGGCGTCGGTGGCGACCACCTCGGCGGAGATCGGGCCGTCCACCAGCCGGCAGATCTCCTTCAGGATCGCCTCGGGATCGCCCGACTCCTTCGCGAGCAGGCTCGGGTTGGTCGTGATGCCGTCCACGACGCCCAGAGCCACGCCCTCCTGGATCTCCTTGAGGCTCGCGGTGTCCAGAAAGATCTTCATGCTCTCCCCCTCGGCCCGGCGCGGCGGACGCCTTCCGCCGCGATGATATCGCCTGCCGCACCCCGGCCGCACCGGCACGCTCCCCGCGCCCTCACGGCAGCCGGGCCTCGGCCGGCCGCGAGGGCGGGCTCTCGTTGCCGTCCCGGTCCACGGCTGTGACCGTGTACGCGTGGGATCCGGGGCCGGGTGCCTTGTCGGTGAAGGCCGTCTCGCCGGCCGGCACGTCCCCGATCCGCGCGGGGGCGCCCCCTCCGCTTGCACGGTAGACGCGGTACCGCGCGACGTCCCCCTCCCCCGCCGGGCTCCACGACACCTCGACGGCGCCTTCGCGCGGCAGCGCCGCCACGCCGGTCGGCGCCGCGGGCGGGAAGACGTCCTGCACGGCCATGCAGACCTCGTCCGACGAGACGCTCTCGACGATGACCGGCGTGGTGCCGACGACGCTGCGCACGACGTAGCACCAGCTCTCGCCGCGGCGCGCGGACGTGTCGATCAGGATCGTGCCCGCCGTCGGTGTGCCGTTGAGCGGCTCGCCGTACGCGCCGCCGCCCGCCCGAGCGCGGCGGTACACCCAGAACGCGGGTGGCGGGCGCGGGGTGGGCGTCGGGGTCGGGGTGGGCTTGGCCGAAACCGAGCCCGTATCCGTACCCGTGCTCGTGGTCCCACCCGGTGTCGGGCTCGGAGTCGGCGTCGGGTTCGGACTCGGCGTCGGGCTCGGGTTCAGGTTCGGACTCGGACTCGGTGTCGGTGTCGGTGTCGGTGTCGGTGTCGGTCTCGGTCTCGGTGTCGGTGTCGGTGTCGGTGTCGGCGTGAGTGTCGGCGTGAGTGTCGGCGTCGGCGTGGGTGTCGGCTTGGGAAACGGCGACGTCCACGATACCGCCACCCCATCCGGCCGGAGCTGCGCGACAGGGTTGGTCGGCGCGGGCGGGGGCGCCTCGACCGTGAAGGTGACGAGCGGCGTCAGGTTCGACACCGCGCCGCGCGAGCGCGCGCGCGCCGCCACCCGCACCAGCGTGCCGGGCGCGGGCAGCGGGGTCGTCTCCACCACCCTCTCGCCGGGCGCGACCTCGCGCCAGCGTCGCTCCGCGACCTTGTCGAGCGGTCCGCCGGTCACGGCGCGGAGCAGCTCGACCTGCACCGCCGGGAGCGGGAAGCCCATCGTGGTCACGGTCGGCGCGGTGAAGGCGACCTCGAGCTGCGGGCCGCGCTGGGCCACGCGCAGGCCGGCGGTCTCCTGGGGCGTCCGCGGGTAGGGTGGCTGGGGGTCGCCGCGCTTGCCGCAGGCCGCGGCCGCCAGCGCGACCGCCAGCGCGAGGCCGGCCCGCCTCACAGGATGAACCGGCTCAGGTCCTGATCGGCCACGAGCGGCGCAAGGCGCGCCCGCACCTCGCCGGCGTCGAGGTGCACGGCGCGCGGCCCCGCGCTTCCGCCCTCGAACGACAGCTCCTCGAGCACGGTCTCCAGGATGGTGGCGAGGCGCCGGGCGCCGATGTTCTCGGTCGCCTGGTTGACCTCCATCGCGAAGCGCGCCATCTCGTGGATCGCCTCCTCGGTGAACGTCACCTCGACGCCCTCGGTCGCGAGCAACGCCTGGTACTGCTTGATCAGCGCGCTCTTGGGCTCGGTGAGGATGCGGACGAGGTCCTCCTGGGTCAGCGGCTCGAGCTCCACCCGGATCGGGAAGCGACCCTGCAGCTCCGGGATCAGGTCGCTCGGCTTGCTGACGTGGAAGGCGCCAGCGGCGATGAACAGCACGTGATCGGTGCGTACGGGCCCGTACTTGGTGGTGACGGTCGTGCCTTCCACGATGGGCAGGATGTCGCGCTGCACGCCCTCGCGCGAGACGTCCGGCCCGTGCCCGCCCTCGCGGCCGGCGATCTTGTCCATCTCGTCCACGAAGATGATCCCGGAGCCCTGCGCGCGCTCCACGGCCAGGCGCGCCACCTGCTCCGCGTCCACCAGCCGCGCCTGCTCGTCCTGCAGCAGCACGTCGCGCGCCTCCGGCACGGGCAGCTTGCGCCGCCGCGTGCGGCCCCCGAACAGCCCCGGCAGCACGTCCTTCAGGTTCACGTCCATCTCCTCGACGCCCTGGTTGCTGAGGATCTGGAAGGACGGGAACGACCTCTCGCGCACCTCGACCTCGACCGTGCGGTGGTCGAGCGCGCCGGCGCGGAGCTGCTCGCGCAGCTTCTCGCGGGTGGCGCGCGCCTGCTCGCGCACGACGGGGTTCTCGCCCTCCTCCGCGAACCCGAGGGCCGGCGGCGCCGGGCGGGAGGGCGGCAGCAGCAGGTCGAGGAGCTGCTCCTCGACGTTCCGCTCGGCCTTGTCGCGCACCTCCGCCTGCTTCTCCCGGCGGACCATGTCCACCGCGGCCTCGACCAGGTCGCGGACCATGGACTCCACGTCCCGGCCCACGTAGCCGACCTCGGTGTACTTCGAGGCCTCGACCTTCACGAAGGGGCTGCCGGACAGCCGCGCCAGCCGGCGCGCGATCTCGGTCTTGCCGACCCCGGTGGGGCCGATCATCAGGATGTTCTTCGGCGTGACCTCCGCCGCCACCTCCGGGGGCAGGCGCTGCCGGCGGATGCGGTTGCGCAGCGCCACCGCCACCGCGCGCTTGGCCGCCGCCTGGCCGACCACGTGGCGGTCCAGCTCGCCCACGATCTGGCGCGGGGTGAGCGCGTCGAGGGTCGGGGCGCGCGGCTCGTCGAGCGACGACGGCAGGTGGATGGTCACAGGGACTCGACCACGATCTCGTCGTTGGTGTACACGCAGATGCCGGCCGCGATCTCCATCGCGGCGCGGGCCAGCGTCGGCGCGTCCATGTCCGCGTGCTGCACCAGCGCGCGCGCCGCGGCCAGCGCGAAGGGGGCGCCGCTGCCCACCGCGAGCAGGCCGTCGGGGTCGGGAGCGATCACGTCGCCCGATCCCGACAGCATGAACGAGGCGTCGCGGTCCATCACGATCAGGAACGCCTCCAGGCGGCGCAGGATGCGGTCGGTCCGCCAGTCCTTCGACAGCTCGACCGCGGCGCGCTCGAGGTTGCCCCGGTATTCCTCGATCTTGCTCTCGAAGCGCGACAGGAGCGCGAAGGCGTCGCCGGCCGCGCCGGCGAAGCCGACCAGCACCTTGCCGTTGTGCAGGCGGCGGATCTTGTTGGCGCCGTGCTTGACCACGGTGGCGCCGAGCGTGACCTGGCCGTCGCCGGCCAGCGCGCAGCGGCCGCGGTGCCGCACCGCGAGGATCGTGGTTCCGTGAAGTGTCTGTGCAGGCATGGAGCGCCGCCTCGCAGGGCGAGCGAAGCTCCAGTATATCGGCGGCGCGCCGGGCGCCGCCACGCGTCAGTAGTCGCTCGCGGTCACCCGGCGGCGGAACTCCCCCCCGGACAGCCGGCCGGCCGCGCGGTCCGCGAGGTCCTTGCGCGGGACACGCAGCACCAGCGTGCGCGACACCCGGCGCGGCAGCGGCCCGCGCGGGACGAAGTCCACGGCCACGGCCACGGAGCCCTCGGTGGCCAGGCGCGCCAGCCGCGGCGCTTCCGCCTCGAGGACCCCGAGCACGGCCTCGCGCACCCGGGCGACGTGGCCCTCCGCGTCGGCGGGCTCGCCCTCGTCGAGGTCGAGGTCGAGCCACAGGCTCCAGGGCGCGGCCGGAGCCGCGACGGCGGGCGGCGCGGGCGGAGCGGGAGCGGCCGGAGGAGCAGGCGGGGCCGCGGCCGCGGGCGGCGCCGGCTCCGGCGGGAGGCTCGGAGCCGCCGCGGGCGGCTCGCCGGCCAGCGCCGGCCAGGCCGCGAGCTGTTCCTGCAGCGCGCGCTCCGCCTCCTCCTGCGCGCGCTGCGCCTCGCGCCGGAAGGCGTCCGACTGCTCCGTGAGCGCGCGGACCTGCGCCTCCCACTGCCGCTGCCAGGCCGCGCCCTGCGCGCGCTGTGCCTGGTCGAAGGCGCGCATCTGCCGGGCGACGTGCTCCTCGATCGCGGCGGCCAGCTCCTCCGCGTCGGGCACGCCGAGGGCGACCGGGCCCTCGCCTGGCGGCGGCGGCGCCAGCGGGGGCAGGGGCGGGACCACCGGCTTCACGCGCCGCAGCTCGGCCTGGGCCCGCCGCAGGGCCTCGACGCTGCGCTGGATCTGGGCGCGCATCTCGGGCTCGCGCACGCGGCTCAGCGTGTCCTGCAGGTGCGCCATCGCCTCGCGGAGCGCGCGCACGCTGCGCGGGCCCATGTCCACCCTCCGGCGGCCCGACGGGAGCGCGCGCGGCGGGAGCACGAACATCGCCCCGCCGCCGGGGAGCAAGTAGGCGCGCGTGATGGAGCCGCCGATGGTCGCGATCCCCGGCGCGCCGGCCTCCCGCACGGCACGGTCGAGCGCGGACGCCACCGCCTCGAGGTCCGCGCGGGGACTGGAAGCGGTCTGGGGCGTGGCGGAAAGGGCCGGCAGCAGCAGCGCGGCGGCGGCGAGGCGGGCGAGCGTCGCGGGGCGGGCCATGGCTACCTCTTCTGGGCCGCGAGCAGCACGTGCCCCATCAGCTCGGTCGTGCGCGCCGCCTGCAACCCCGTCTTGCCTTCGAGGTAGGACAGGCCGGCGCCGACCTGCGCGAGGTCGTAGCGGCGGCGGGCGTCCGCTTCCTCGCGCAGGCTGGCCATGCTCGCGCCCACGAGCACCGCCTGGCGCGCCTCGCTGTCCTCGATCAGCCGGGCCACGCGCGCCAGCGTCGCCTGCTCGGTCTCGGTCCGCACGCGCGCCAGCTCGCGCCGCAGCTCCTCGATCTCCTCGCGTTGCCGCGCCTCGATCGCGGCCAGGCGCCGCTCGGCCGCCTCGGGCCGCGGCGCGCCGCGGCCCACGCGCAGCGCGAGGCCGCCGTCGTCGTAGCGCAGCTCGGAGCCGGAGAGCGTGAACGCCCCGGAGAGGGCCAGCAGGAGCGCCGCCGCCACCGCCGCCGGGCGCCAGAACGCGCGCGGACGGCGCGCGGGCGGCACGGCCGCCGGCAGCGCCCAGGCCGCCAGGTCGGACCGCACCCGCCGCAGGCCGGCCAGCTCCTCCTGGCAGGAGGCGCAGGCGGCCTCGTGTTCGGCGAAGCGCCGGCGGACGGCGAAGTCGGCCTCGCCGTAGAGGACGTCGAGCATGTCGTCTCGGAACGCAGTGCAGTCGGTCACGGCTTCTTCTCCTTGGTCCACATCCCTACGGCGCGGTCGCGACGGCCTGCGCCGCGGCGCCGCGGACTCCCTG
>DATBIZ010000660.1:0-14592 GCA_036556645.1 Vicinamibacteria bacterium
TCGGTCGAGGTGCCGGTCGGCGACTTCTTCGCCTCCGGCGCCGGACGTTACGCCCAGATCAGCTCGCTCGCGGTCGCGGTGAACCCGGGCAGCGCGTTCAACTGCTACTGGCCCATGCCGTTCCGCCGCTCGGCGCGGGTCACGCTCGAGAACCTGGACCGCGAGCCGATGACGCTCTACTACCAGGTGACCTACGCGCTGGCGGACGTGCCGGACGACGCCGCGTACTTCCACGCGCAGTTCCGGCGCTCGAACCCGCTGCCGTACAAGCAGGACCACGTGTTGCTCGACGGCGTGCGCGGGCGCGGGCACTACGTCGGCACCCACATCCTCTGGGGCGTGAACAGCACCGGCTGGTGGGGCGAGGGCGAGATCAAGTTCTTCCTGGACGGCGACGGCGAGTTCCCCACGATCGCGGGAACCGGCACCGAGGACTACTTCGGCGGCTCGTACAACTTCGAGAACCGCCAGACCCGGCAGTACCAGGAGTTCACGACGCCGTATTCCGGCCTGCCCCTGGTCGTGCGGCCCGACGGCGTCTACCAGTCCCAGCAGCAGTTCAGCCTGTACCGCTGGCACGTCACCGATCCCATCCGGTTCGAGCGCGACCTCAAGGTGACGATCCAGGCGCTCGGCTGGCGCGCGGGCGGGCGGTATCGACCGCTCCAGGACGACATCTCGTCGGTCGCCTACTGGTACCAGGCCGAGCCGCACGCCCCGCTGGGGACGCTGCCCGGCAGGGACCAGCTCGAGCTGAACTGACCGGCCACCCCAGGCGGCCGGCCAATAGAATCAATTACTTGTGAGGCCAACCGGGCGGTCTGGCCGCGTTTCGCGATACTCTTCGTAACGGAGGTCCTTCCGGTCCGTCTGAGGTTCTGGTATATCCATGCGATTGATCTCCCCGGCCGCCGAACCCGTCGTGGCCGCCCGGCGGTCGCCGGCCCGGTTTGCCTGGCTGCGGGCGCTCGGGCTGGCGGTGGGGCTTGCCATCGCCGGCTGCGGCGGGCGCTCGCCGGCGGCGCCGGAGCCCGCGCCGCTCGTCCAGCGGCCGCAGGTGCTGCTGATCTCGGTGGACGGCCTCCGCGGCGACGCGGCCGCCGGGGCGGCCCCCAACATCGCGGCGCTGGCTGCCCGCGGGTCCTATACCTGGCAGGCGGAGACGGTGCTCCCTTCCGTGACCCTGACGTCGCACGCCTCGATGCTCTCGGGCTACACGCCGGCCCGCCACGGCGTCGTCTGGAACGACGACGATCCCGGCAAGGGCACGATCGGCGTCCCGACCGTGTTCACGCTGGCGCGCGCGGCCGGGCTGCGCACGGCGATGATCGCCGGAAAGTCCAAGTTCGCGCACCTCAACCAGCCCGGCGCGCTGAGCACGTTCGTGATCGCCCCCGGGGGCGATCGGGACGTGGCCGAGCGGGCCGCCGCGGAGGTCGCGGCCGGCACCGACCTCGTGTTCGCGCACCTGCCGGACACGGACATGTGCGGCCATCGCTGGCGCTGGATGTCGCGGGACTACATGGCGACGGTGGCGCGGGCCGACCAGTTCGTCGGCCTGCTGCTCGCGGCGGCGGGGCCGGGGACCACCGTGATCGTCACCGCCGATCATGGGGGCAGCGGCAACACCCACGGGACCGCCGACCCGGCGCACCTGCGCATCCCCTGGGTGATGGCGGGGCCCGGCGTGCGGCAGGGGGCGCTCGGGAGCCGGGTGAGGACGTTCGACACCGCGGCCACCGTGGCGCGCGTGCTGGGCCTGTCGCCGGCCGGCATGGACGGGACGCCGGTGGCCGAGGCGTTCCTGTCCGTCGCGCCGCGCGGCCACTGAGCCCGTCCGCGCGACAGCGCTGCCGGGCCGAAGCGGGCGCGGGATGCTGAGCCGCCGCCGCCTCGCGCGCGCGGCGGCGGCCGCCGGCCTGTGCCTGTCCACGGCGGCCGCGGCGTGGGCCCAGGACGGTCGCCTGCAGCAATACCTCAACCTCGCGCGCGCCACGCAGGCGCAGCCGGTCACCAGCGCCGAGATCGAGGCCGCGCTGCTCTCGGCGGACGGCGTCGAGGACCTGGCGCGGCTGTTCGAGCAGGCGCTGGCGGAGAAGGTGACGGTTGCCGGGGCGCCGGTCACCCCGGAGCTGGGCGGCGAGGCCACGCTCGAGCACGGCGTGATCCGTTTCGTCTCCTATCCCGACCCGCTCCACGCGCTGGTCCGGCGCATGCTCGAGCTGAGGGACCAGCCCCGGGCGCTGTCGCGGCTTGCTTCCGCCTCGGCGGAGGGGCGCCAGGTGCTGGAAAAGACCGGCGGCCTGCACGCGCTGCTCTACCAGATGACCACGCGCGAGCCGCGCGACGCGGACCGGCGCGCGCTCGAGCGCGTGATGGACGCGGCGGTCGCCCTGCACTTCAAGACCTGGAACGTGACGCCGGAGACCCAGCGCGCGGCGATCCTCCGCCACGACTGGACCGGCCGCTACGTCGGCTTCTGGCACATCCATCCGCCGCAGCCGGGGGCGGGCGGCTACGGGCCGGGCCTCGAGCCGAGCCACGAGGACATGGCGATCGCGGTGGAGAAGGGGCAGATGCTCACGGTCGTGTTCCAGCCCGACGGGTTCGACGCCTGGGACCTCGCGCCCCTCGCCGCCGCGGGCCGCCCGGACCTCTCGAAGGCCCGGGTGGTCCGGCATCGCTCGCCGGTCTGGGAGGAGCGCTTCCGTGACGGGCGGCGCTGAGGGCGGCTACTCCGCGGGGACGGCGCCCGGCACGCCCGCCGGCGCCTCGGCCCGGCGGCGGCGGAGCCGCCGGCGCACCCAGTCGCGGACCAGCGCGGGCCGCAGGCCGTCGAGGTAGGTGTAGACCACCGGCACCACGATCAACGTCAGCAGCGTGGACGTGACCAGGCCGCCGATCACCGCCCGCGCCATCGGCGCGCGCATCTCGGCCCCGGCGCCGACCGCGAACGCCAGCGGCAGCATGCCGAAGATCATGGCCAGCGTCGTCATCACGATCGGCCGCAGCCGGGTGCTGCCGGCCTTGATCAGCGCCGCGTCGCGCGGCAGGCCCTCCGCCCGCGCCTGGTTCGCGAAGTCCACGAGCAGGATCGCGTTCTTGGTCACCAGACCCATGAGCATGATCAGCCCGATCATGCTCATGATGTTCAGCGTGTCGCCGGTGGCGAGCAGCGCGACGGCCACCCCCACCAGGGAGAGGGGCAGCGACAGCATGATGGCCAGCGGGTGGGTGAACGACCCGAACTGCGAGGCCAGGATCAGGTAGATGAAGACGACGGCGAGAAAGAGCGCGCGGAACATGTTCGCGAACATGTCCTTCAGCTCCTCGGCGTCGCCCCCGTGCAGGATGTCGTAGCCCGGGGGCAGCTCGATCGCGGCGGCCGCTTCCTCGATCTCCCCCGCGATCTCGCCCAGGCTGCGCCCGTCCGGGCTGGCCGAGATCCGCACCTCGCGCTGGAGGTCCTTGCGGCGGATCGTGGACGGCCCCGTGCCCACGTCCACGGCCGCGATCTCGCGCAGGGGCACCAGCACCTTGTCCCCGCGGTCGTCGTCGCGGTCGGTCGGCACGGTCAGCGCGAGCAGGTCGGCGCCGAAGCGCCGCTGGTCCGCGCGCAGGCGCACGCGCACGTCGTGGCCGTCGCCGGCCGCGTCCTCGACGGTCGAGGCGACGGTGCCCGCCACCGCGGCGCGGAGGGTGGTGGCGATCGCGGAGGCGCCCACCCCGACGTCGGTGGCGCGCGCGCGGTCGATCCGCACGCGCAGCTCGGGCTTGCTCTTCTCCAGGCTCGTCTCCACGTCCGCCACCCCGCGCATGCGCCGCATGGCCGAGGTCAGCTCGCGCGAGATCCGGTCCAGCTCCGCCACCTCCGGCCCGCGCACGCTGATCTGGATCGGCTTCTGGCCGAACGGCCCGGCCTCGAAGAAGCCGTAGGTCATGCCCGGCACCTGCTCGACCGCCTGGCGCCCCTCGCGCAGCACCTGGCTGAAGGTCTTGCCGGTGGCGGTCTTCAGCTTCACGAACATCGTCCCCTCGGTCACCGGGCGGTAGAGCGTGCCCGCCTCGCCGATGGTCGTGTAGGTGTACTCCACGTCCGGCAGCGCCTTCAGCGCGCGCACCATCTGCCGCGCGCGGTCCCCCGTCTCGCGCAGGGTGGCGCCGGGCGTGGACTTGAACGCGATCTGGTATTCGCCGCGGTTGAAGTCCGGCATGAAGTCGCCGCCGAGCACGGCCAGGATGGGGAAGCTGCCCAGGAAGGCCACGGTGGCGATGCCGAGCACGGCCAGCCGGTGCTTCAGCGACCAGCCCAGCAGCCGCTCGTAGCGGCCGTGGAGGTCGTCGAACCACCGGTTGAAGCGCTGCAGGGCCCGGCCCACCCGGCCGTCGTGCCGGTCCTCCTCGATGTCCGGGTCCACCCAGCGCGAGGAGAGCATGGGGTCGAGCGTGAAGCTGACGAACAGCGACACCAGCACCGCGGCCGCCACCGTGATCCCGAACTCGTAGAAGAAGCGGCCCACCATCCCGCCCATGAACGCCACCGGGATGAACACGGCCACGATCGTGAAGGTGGTGGCCATCACGGCCAGGCCGATCTCGGCCGTGCCGTCGCGCGCGGCCTGGAAGTGGTCCTTGCCCCGCTGCAGGTGGCGCACGATGTTCTCGCGCACCACGATCGCGTCGTCGATCAGCATGCCGATGGCCAGCGAGAGGCCCATCAGCGTGAGCACGTTCAGCGTGAACCCGAAGGCCTTCATGGCGATGAAGGCCGCGATCACGGAGATGGGCAGGGTGAGGCCGGTGATCACGGTCGAGCGCCACGAGTTCAGGAACGCGAAGACGATCAGGACGGTCAGGATGCCGCCGATGATCATGGTGGTGTTCACGTCGTGGATGGACTCCCGGATGAACGTGGAGTCGTCGCGCACGACCCTGAGCGACACGCCCGGCGGCAGCTCGCCCGCCATCCTCTCCACCGCGCGCCGCACCCCGTCCGCCACCGCGACCGTGTTCGCGCCCGACTGCTTCTGGACGTCGAGGGCCAGCGCCGGCCGCTCGTCGAGCAGGGCCAGGTTGCGCCGCTCCTCGACCCCGTCCACGACCTGCGCGAGGTCGGCCACCGCGATGGTCGCGTTGTCCGCGCGCTTGACCGGCAGCGCGGCCACGTCCGCGGCCAGCCTGCCGCGGGCGTTCACCCGCACCAGCGCCTCGGTCGTCCCGCGGTCCGCGGAGCCCGCGGGCACGTCCACGTTCTCGCGGCCCACCGCCGCCACCACCTCGGAGAGCGACACGTGATAGGCCTCGAGCCGGGCCCGGTCCACCAGCACCTGCACCTCGCGCTCGGACTCGCCCACCAGGTTCACCGCGCCCACGCCGGGCACGTTCTCGAGGCGGCGCTTCACCACCTTGTCCGCGAGGTCGGTGGCGGCGGCCGGCGAGAGCCCGGGCGCGTTCACCGCGACCGAGATGATCGGCATGGCCGCGGGGTCGATCCGCTGCACGATCGGCTCCTCGACGTCCTGGGGGAGCGAACCGCGGATCGCCGCCACCTTGCTGCGCACGTCCTGCGAGGCGGCCAGCGTCGTCACCTCGAGGTGGAACAGGATCATGATGTTCGACACGCCTTCCTGCGACGTGGACTCGACGTGCCGCACGCCCTCCACGGTGTTGATCGTCTCCTCGATCTTCTGGGTGACCTCGCGCTCGACGGTCTCGGGCGAGGCGCCGGGGTAGACGGTCGTCACCGTGACGATGGGGAACTCCACGTCCGGGAACTGGTCCACGCGGAGCTGCTGGTAGGAGGCGACGCCGAGCACGGCCAGCGCCAGCATCATCATCGTGGCGAAGACCGGCTGCTTGATGGAAAGGTCGCTCAGGAACACGGGCTACCTCGCCGCCTGGATCTCGACCGGCGCGCCGTCCCCGAGCGTGACCGGCGGATCGAGCACCACCTGCTGGCCCGGCTCCACCCCGCTCGTCACCTGCACCGCGTCGGGGGCCTCCACGCCGATCTCCACCGGCCGCCGCCGCGCGACGCCCTGCTCGATCAGGAAGACCTCGGCGCGGCCCGGCGCGGCGCCGTCGCGCGCCAGCGCGGCGGGCGGCACCACGGTCGCCCCGGGCACGCGGCCCACGCGCACGGTCGCGCGCGCGAACAGCCCGCCCACCAGCCCTTCGCTCCAGGGCACCTCGACCACCGCCGCGAAGGAGCGCGTGCGCTCCTCGACCAGCGGCGTGACCCTCGCCACGCGGCCGCGCACGGTGGTGCCGGGCAGGGCGTCCACGGCCACGTCCACCGGCGCGCCCACCCGCACCCTCGCGTAGTCCGCCGACGGCACCGAGGCGCGGAACTCGAGCACGGCGTCGTCCACCACCGTGAAGATCGGCGCCCCCGCCGGAAGCCGCGCGCCGGGGTCCGCCTGCCGGCGCGCGATGCGGCCGCGGAACGGCGCGCGCACCTGCGCCCGCGCGTGCTGCTGGCCGGCGATGGCGGCCTCCGCCCGCGCCTGCGCCAGCGACGCCTCCGCGACCTGCAGCGACACCTGCGCGGCGAGGTGGTCCTTGTCGGTGATGCCGCCGGTCTTGAGCAGGCTCTCCGCCCGCCCGCGCTCGGCCTCCGCGTGGGCGCGGTTGGCCTCGGCCACCGCCAGCGCCGCCTGCGCGCGCTGATGGGACAGCCGGTAGTCGGTCTCGTCGAGGACGGCCAGCACCTCGCCCGCCTCCACCCGCGCGCCTTCGTCCTTGAGCACGCGCAGCAGGCGCGCGGACACCTCCGCCACCACGTCCACCTGCGCGCGCGGCTTGAGGGTGCCGGTCAGGACGAGCTGGTCGTCCAGGTCGCGCCGCTCCACCGTCACCGCGCGCACGGGCACGGTGCGCGCCTTCTCCGGCTCCGCGGTGCGCGCGCCGCCGCAGGCCGCCGCGGAGACGCTCAGCACGACGGCCAGGGTCCGTCTCATCGCTCGCTCGCTTTCTCCGCGTCCAAAGAGGCCACCGGGCTCGCCGGCCCGGCCTCGAGCGGATCGCGCGCCATCACGTACCGCACGGTGGCCCGCGCGTTCGCGTGGTCGTAGAGGGCCTCCACGCGCAGGCTCTCCGCCAGGGTCAGCGCCGCCTGCGCGTCGAGGACGTCGAGGGTGGTGGCGGCGCCGGCGCGGTAGTTGGCCTGGGTCATCTCCGCCGCCCGCCGCGCCTGCTCGACGTTGAGCTCGGCCGAGCCCAGCACGCTCTTCGCGACCGCCAGGCGGTCCACCGACTCCTTGGCCTCGAGGCGGATCTGGTTCTCGAGCGCGATGCGGTCCTGCGCGGCCTTGCCCCGCTCCGCGCGCGCCTGCGCCACCCGGCCGGAGGAGCGGCGCCCGTCGAACACGGGCAGCGTGAACGAGACCGCCGCGTTCCACTTGGCGAAGTCGCGCTCGAGGAAGTTGCGCGGCTGGCGCACCGACCAGCCCCAGGCCGCGGCGAGGTCCAGGCGCGGCAGGCCCTCGCCCCGCGCCACCCCGACCAGCTCTTCGTAGATGCGCTCGGTGACCGCGGCGCCGCGCAGCTCCGGCCGGTTCGCCGTCGCCTCGCGGATCACCTGGTCGAGGCCCACCTCGAGCGGCTCGTAGGCCAGCGAGTCCACCGGTTCCACCGGCGCGTCGATCGGCCGCACCATGACCGCGTTCAGGCGCGCCAGCGCGAGGTCCTGCGCGCCCCGCAGGCGGAGGAGCTGCGTCCGCGTGTTCTCGAGGTCCACCTGCGAGCGCAGCACGTCGAGGTCGGTGGCCACCCCGGCCGCGCGGCGGTTGCGCGCCATGGCCAGGTGCTCCTCCTTCTGCCGCACCGAGCTCTCCTCGACGCGGACGCGCTCGCGGGCGAGCAGGAAGTCGTTGTAGGCACGGATCGCGTCGAGGGCGACCGCCTGCCGCGAGCGCCGGAGCTGCTCCTGGCCGAGGGTGGTGGAGAGCCGCGCCGCCCGGATCGCGCTGCCGAGCTTGAAGCTGAAGAGCGTCTGGCGCACCTGGGCGGCGCCGTCGAACAGGTTCGCCCCGACCGGCCGCAGGCTCTGGCGCAGCTCCGGCGGGAAGGCGTCGAAGCTGCTGCTGTTGAGCAGCGCCGGATCGCGGTAGCGGAGCGCGCTGCCGAGCACGCTCACGTCGGGCAGCGCGTCGGCGGTCGCCTCGCGCACGCGGCCCTGGTACAGCGCCACGTCGTGCTCGCTCTTGTGCACCTCGGGATGGGCCTCCAGCGCGCGCGCCACCGCCTGCGCGCGGGTCAGCGGCTCCGCCCACCCGCCGGGCGCGGCGAGGCAGGCGACGACGGCGGCGGTGGGCAGGCGCTTCATCGGCGTGGGTGCCAGCTGCCGAGGATCGTCTCCACCAGGGAGTCCGCCAGCTCCGTCGTCAGCTCCGGCCTTCCCGTCAGCACGTAGCCGCAGAGCGACTCGCCGAGCGCGCCCATCAGGACGAGCATCCTCAGATCGGTGCGGCCCCCGGACAGCTCGCCCCGCGCCACCGCCTCCTCCAGGCAGACGGCGATCCGGCCCACGACCTCCTCGTAGAACTGGACGAAATCGGTGGGAGGTGCGGTGGCGGGCGGGTTGTGGATCAAGGCGAAGAGGAACCGCATGAGCTGCCGGTGGCCGCGGGCCTGCGCGAAGTACAGCCGCGCCACGCGCTTGAGCCGTTCAGCGGCGGTGCCCGGCACGTCCAGCTCCGCGACCAGCCGGCGCTTGAACTCCTGCAGCGTGCCTTCGACCAGCGCCCGGTAGAGGCCGTCCTTGCTCTTGTAGAAGTGGTAGAGCGTGGGCTTGGTGATCCGGGCGGCCTCGCAGATCTCGCGCACGGACGTCGCGTCGTAGCCCTTGTGAGAGAACAAATCGAGCGCCGAGAGCAGGATACGGTCGGCGCTACGGACTTCGGGTTGGGTCATCTGCCTCCCTGTACGTACCGGACGGTACATTGTTCCGTCCGATCGCGTCAAGGACGGCGGCCGCAGCGAGGCGGGCATCGGCGATCGTGTCGGGGATGCCCGTCGCCCGCACGCCGGCCGCGGTGATCGCCACGCCGGGCATCCCCCTCAGCCGGGCCTCCAGGGCGCCGACGCGGGCGAGGTGGCCGACCTGCATCTGGGGCGTCCCGCCGGGCCAGCGGAAGACGCGCGTGAGCACCGGTGGGGTGGACAACCCGAGAGCGGGCGCCAGCTCGGAGAGGGCGGTCTGGATCATCTCGGCGTCGGTCATGGCGAGCACGTCGGGGTCGCGCGCGCTGCCCAGGAACGCGCGGAGCGAGACGTGGCCCGCCGGCGCCCGGCCCGGGAACTTCGTGGAGAAGAAGCCGCACGCGGTCGTCCGGAGACGTTCGCCGCCGGCGGCCACCAGGCCGTACCCGTCGAGCGGGTGGGCGACGTGCTCGCGCCGGAAGCCGAGGCACACGACCGCGGTGGACACGAACGGGATCCCGGCGAGCAGCGCCGCGGCTTCGGCGTCGAGCGGCTCCACGAGCAGGGCGGCCGCCGGCGCCGGGATCGCGAGCACGACGCCCGCGGCGTGGATCGCCGGCCCGGCGCCGGCCTCGACGACGTAGCGGCCCGCCTCGCGGCGCACCGACCGCACGGGCGCGTGCCGCCGGAGCCGATCCGCGGGCAGCGCGCCGACGAGGGCGCCGGTGATCTCCGCGAGCCCTCCGGTGAGCGAGAAGAACGGCGGCGCCCCCGGCGCCGTCCGCGCGCGCGCGGCCATGAAGCCGCGGATCAGGCTCCCGTGGCGGCCTTCCAGCTCCACCAGGCGCGGGAAGGTGGCCTGCACCGAGAGCCGCTCGGCGTCGCCCGCGTGGATGCCGGCCAGCAGCGGCGCGCCGAGGCGCTCGAGCGCCTCGCGGCCGAGCCGGCGGCGGAAGAACGCGGCGATCGACTCGTCGCCGGCGGCGCCACGGCGCGGCAGGACCAGGTCGGCCGCCATGCGCAGCTTCCCCGGCCAGCTCACCAGGCGCGTGGCGGCCAGCGGTGCGAGGCGGGTGGGCACGCCCAGGATCATCCCGTCCGGCAGCCGGTGCAGCGCGCCCCGCCGCAGCACGTAGACCGCGCGCGGCGAGGGGTTGGTGGGGACGATGCGCTCGCCGAGGCCGAGCGCGCGGCACAGCCGCTCCGCCTCCGGCTTCTGCGCCAGCAGCGCGTCGGGACCGCCTTCGAGCAGGAAACCGTCGGCGCGCTCGGTCCGGATCACCCCGCCCCAGCGCGGCCCGGCCTCGAGCAGCACGAAGCGCGCGCCGCGACGCTGCAGCTCCCAGGCCGCCGAGAGGCCGGCGATCCCACCCCCGATCACGGCGACGTCCACGTCCGGCGTGGTCAAGACGCCGAGAGCATATCCCCCAGCGCCAGCGCGAGCGCGTCCATCGTGAAGGGCTTGGCCAGGAAGCAGCCGTCCGGGATGCCGTGGAGCAGGTCGGGCTCCGCGTAGCCGGACATGAACAGCGCGCGCACCTGCGGGCGCGCGGCGGTCACGCGCCGGGCCAGCTCGCGCCCGTCCATCTGCGGCATCACCAGGTCCGTCAGCACGAGGTCGATCGGTCCCTTGTACCGCTCGGCCAGCTCCAGCGCCTCGCCCGCGTGGCGGGCCTCGAGCACGCGGTACCCCGCGTCGGCCAGCGACGCGCAGACCAGCGCGCGCACGGTCGCGTCGTCCTCGACCACCAGCACGGTGGCGGCCCGCGCCGCCCGCGCCGATCTCGCCTCGTCCGGCCCGCTCGCGGCCAGCGGCTCGTCGGTGGCGGGCAGGTAGACGCGGAAGGTGGCGCCCTGGCCGGGCGCGCTGGCCACGCCGACGTAGCCGCCGCTCTGCTTGACGATCCCGTAGACCGTGGACAGCCCGAGGCCTGTGCCCTTGCCCGCCGGCTTCGTGGTGAAAAACGGCTCGAAGACGTGGGACAGCGTGGCCGCGTCCATCCCGACGCCGTCGTCGGACACGGTGAGCAGCACGTACGAGCCGGGCCGCAGGCCGGCCACGCGGCAGGCGTCTTCGGCGCGCACGGTCACGTTTTCGGTCTCGAGCCGGATGCGGCCGCCGGCCGGCAGCGCGTCCCGCGCGTTGACCACCAGGTTCATGAGCACCTGCTCGACCTGGCCGGGGTCCACCTTCACCCGGGTGAGGTCGCGGCCCGGGACCATCACCATGTCGATGTGCTCGCCGATCAGCCGCCGCAGCATCTTCTCGAGGCCGGTCACGACCGCGTTCAGGTCGATCACGCGCGGCGCGAGCACCTGCTTGCGGCTGAAGGCCAGGAGCTGGCGCGTGAGCGCGCCGGCGCGCTCTCCGGCGCGGCGGATCTCCTCGACCTTCTGGCGGAGGGGGTCCTGGGGACCGAGCTTGCGCAACACCTGGTCGCTGTACCCGTTCACGACCGTGAGCATGTTGTTGAAGTCGTGGGCCACGCCTCCGGCCAGGGTGCCGACCGCCTCCATCTTCTGCGCCTGCCGGAGCTGGTCCTCGAGGTGGCGGCGCTCGGTCACGTCGGTCTGCAGGCCGACGAAGTGGGTGAGCCGCCCCTCGGGGTCGCGGATCGGCGTGATCGCGAGCTGGTTCCAGTAGGTGCTGCCGTCCTTGCGGTAGTTGAGGATCTCCACCGAGACCGGCTCGCCGCGGCGAAGGGCCTCCTTGATCCGCTGCGCGGCCCGGACGTCGGTCCTCTCGCCCTGCAGGAAGCGCGGGTTGCGTCCGAGCACCTCGGCGGCGGCGTAGCCGGTGATCCGCTCGAACGCGGGGTTGACGTAGATGATGGGGCGGTCGGGCCGGGTGGCGTCGGCGATCAGCAGCCCCTGCGACATCCCCTCGATCACGCGCTCGCGCAGGCGCAGGTCCTCCTGGGCCTGGCGCCGGTCGGTGACGTCGCGGACGTTGAGGACGACCGCGTTCACGCTCGGCTCCTCCAGCCGGCTCACGCCGAGCGCCTCCACCAGCCGCCAGCCGCCGTCACGATGCCGCATCCGGAACTCGGCGGTGCAGGGCTCGCCCGGGCGCCGCACGCATTCCGAGAACCGCTCCCGGATCCGCTCGGCGTCCGCGGGGTGGATCAGGTCGAACACGCTGCGGCCCAGGTCGTCCTCCGGCGCGTGGCCGAGCACGCGCGTCACGGACCGGCTCACGTAGCGCACCGCGCCCGCCCCGGACAGCAGCAGCACCACGTCCGAGCTGTTCTCGACCAGCGCGCGGAACAGCTCCTCGCGCACGGTGAGCGCCTGCTCGGCCCGCTTGACCGCGCTGACGTCGCGCAGCACGCAGAAGTGCAGCCCGGGCGCGAAGTGCGTGGTGGGGGCGAACTGCACCTCGCGCAGCCGCCCGTCCACGCGCCGCAGCGCGCCCTGGCCCGTGACCGACCCGTCCCGCAGCGACATCGCCCAGTGGCGGGCGAAGAACTCGCGGTCGGGGACGAACTCCGCCAGCGACCGCTGCCGCAGCTCGGAGCGGCCGAGGCCGATCAGCGCGCAGGCCGCAGGGTTCGCGTCCACGAAGCGCGCGTCGTCGTCGAGGACCACCATCGCGTCCGGTGCGTCGTCGAACGCGGCCTGGTACCAGCGCTCCGCGCCCTCGGGTCCGGTCGGATGGTTCGGCCGTGCACGCATCGTGGATCCCTCCAGAGCGACCGCCCGGGTGGCCTACAAAGGCCGTTCCGCCCGCAAGTGCGGCAGGCGAGCCCTGGGAGGCCGCGCTTGGACGCAAGCCTTGCCGGCAGAGGGTGCCCGCACGAAAGAACTGCGGGCCGCGCACGGCCGCGGCCGGGTGTTAGCCTGGACTTATGGCGCGCATCGCGGTGTGGCGGCTGCTCAAGGACTCGTTCCGCGACTGGAGCGAGGACCAGGCGCCGCGCCTGGCCGCGGCGCTCGCGTACTACACGGTCTTCTCCCTGGCGCCGGTACTCGTGATCGTGGTGGCCGTGGCCGGCCTGGCCTTCGGCGCGGACCAGGTGCGCAGCGGCATCGTGGAGCAGGTGCGCGGGATGCTCGGCGACGGCGGGGCCGACCTCGTGCTCGGCATGCTCGAAGCGGCCGCGAAGCCCAAGGACAGCCTGGTCGCCGTCGGCATCGCGTTCGCGACCATGGTGATCGGCGCCTCGGGCCTGTTCGCGCAGCTCCAGGACGCGCTGAACACGGTCTGGGAGGTGAGGCCCAAGGCCGGGCGCGGCCTGCTCGGCATGGTCAAGGATCGCTTCCTGTCGTTCAGCATGGTGCTGGGGGTCGGGTTCCTCCTGCTGGTGTCTCTGGTGCTGGCGGCGGCGCTGCAGGCGGTGCAGACCTTCGCGGAAGGCCGCGTCTCGGCGCTCACGCCGGCCTTCCAGGGGTTCGGGCTGCTCCTGGACCTCGGCCTCACGGCCCTGCTCTTCGCGATGCTGTTCAAGTTCCTGCCCGACGTGAAGCTGAAGTGGAGCGACGTCTGGACCGGCGCGGTGATCACGGCGATCCTCTTCGCCATCGGCAAGTGGGCGCTCGGCGCGTACCTCGGGCGCGGCGCGGTGGGCTCCGCCTACGGCGCGGCGGGCTCGCTCGCCATCGTGCTGATCTGGGTCTACTACTCCGCGCAGATCCTCCTGTTCGGGGCCGAGGTGACGCAGGCCTACGCGAAGCAGCGCGGATCGTGGGTCGAGCCGAAGGAGAACGCCGAGCCGGCGCCCGGCAAGGGCCATGGAGACCGCATCGGAGCGGCAGTGGCGCCTGCGTCCACTCCCGCCGCGCCGCGCGCGCCGTCGCCGGCGGCGATCGCTCCCGCGGCGCGCGCGGCGGCGCTGCGGACGGTCGAGGCGGAAGTCGTGCCCTCGTCCGTCCGGCGGCCGCCCGCGTTCCTCGGCGGCGTCGCGCTCGGCATCGTGTTCGGCTTCGTCAACGACAAGGTCCGCCGCCGCCTGACCCCGTCCGGCCGCTGGCGCGCGTAGCCCCGGGCTGCTAGCCGAGGAACTCGCGCGTGCGGCCGGCCAGGCTCGCCACCACGGTGGCCAGCTCCCCGGCCTCGACGTGGCCGGGCACGTGGGCCTGGTAGCCGGCGAGCAGCGAGTTCACCCGATCCTCGAAGGACGCGCGGCCGTTGACCAGGGCGGCCGGCGTCAGGCCGCCGCGCTCGGGCGGGATGTCGCGGACGGCGCGGATCAGCCGCTGATCCTCGTCGCCGGGCGTACTCGCGCAGGCGAGCAGCACGTGCGGCCGCGTCCGTCTCACGATGTCCACGGCCTGCTCCGCGCGCGCGGCGAGCACGACGTCGGCGCCGCGCTCGCGCAGCGCGCCGGCGGTCGCCTCCGCGACCCCGCCGTCGCCGCAGACGACCAGCACGCTGACGCCTTCGAGCGACGGTCCCGGCGCGGCCGGCGCCGGGACGGCGGTCGGCCGCGGCTCGTCCGAGGGCCGGTCTTCCGCCAGGAGGGGCAGGCGGAGCGTGAACACGGCGCCCCGTCCCGTGCCGGGGCTCTCGGCCAGGATCGCGCCCGCGTGCATCTCGGCGAGGTGCCGCGCGATGGCCAGTCCGAGCCCAAGGCCTCCCTGCGGGCGCGTCGCCGACGCGTCGGCCTGGCGGAACCGGTCGAACACGAACGGCAGGAACTCCGGTGCGATGCCCACGCCGTTGTCGGAGAC
>DATBIZ010000661.1:0-1978 GCA_036556645.1 Vicinamibacteria bacterium
GGACCTGCAGTGGCCGCAGGCGCTGGAGATCACGGACCGGCTGGGCGAGCTGGCCCGCTCGCTCGGCCGCACCCTGCAGGTGAAGCTGTCGAACACGCTCGTGGTGCGCAACCACCGGCCGTTCTTCCCGGCCTCCGAGGCGGTGATGTACCTCTCGGGCGAGCCGCTGCACGTGCTCACCCTGAACCTGGCGGAGCGTTTCCGGCGCGCGCGGCCCGAAGTGCCGATCTCGTTCTCGGCCGGGGTGGACGCGCGCAACTTCGCCGACTGCGCCGCGCTGGGCTTCACGCCGATCACCACCTGCACCGACCTGCTGCGCCCGGGCGGGTACGGCAGGCTGCCGGCGTACCTCGACCGCCTCGAGGAGCGGATGCGCGGGCTGGGCGTGGCCCGGCTCGGCGATTACGTGGTCAAGTCGTGCGGCCAGGGCGAGGCCGCCATCCGCGAGGTGGTGGAGCCGCCGCCGCTCCGCGCCGCGCTGGTGACGGCCCTCGCCGGCGCGCGCACGGACCTCGCCGCCGTGCTCGAGGCGCACGGCCAGGGTGCCCTCTACGGCCGCCTGGTGGCCGCGGCCGCGCGGCTGAACACGCCGGTGGTGGTGGCGCGGGCCACCGCGGACCCGCGCTACCGGGCCGAGGCCAACGCGGGCCGTCCGCGCAAGATCGGGCGGCGGCTCGTGCTGTTCGACTGCATCAACTGCGACAAGTGCGTGCCCGTCTGCCCCAACGACGCGAACTTCGTCTACCAGACGCGGCCGGTGCGCGCCGAGTTCCCGCGCTACGTGGTCCACGGCGGCGCCGCGGCGGCGGAGAGCGTGGGCGTCTTCGAGGTCGTGAAGGAGCACCAGATCGCGAACTTCCAGGACTTCTGCAACGAGTGCGGCAACTGCGACACCTTCTGCCCCGAGGACGGCGGGCCCTACATCGAGAAGCCGCGCTTCTTCGGCTCGCTGGAGGCGTTCGCGGCGCGGCGCGACCGCGACGGCTTCTACTGCCGGCGCGACGGCGAGCGCGACGCGGTGTGGGCGCGCATCGGCGGGCGTGAATACCGCCTCGACCTGCACCGGGCGGCGGACCGCGGGGTGTTCACGGACGGGGCGGTGAGCGTCGAGGTGCGGCACACCGACCGCGCGCCGCTCGCGGTCACCGTGGCGGCGGGCACCCCCGACGGGCACCGCCTCGACTTCTCGGCCTACCTGAACATGGCGGTGGCGCTCGACGGCGCGCTCGACACGCGGCAGGCGAACCCGGTGAACATGCCATGGCTGTAGCGCTTCCCACCTACGCGGACGTCGCGGCCGCGGCCGCCCGCCTCGAGGGCGTGGCCCATCGCACGCCGGTGTTGACCTCGCGCACGCTGGACGACCGCCTGCGCGCGCGCGTGTTCCTGAAGGCCGAGCACCTGCAGCGGATGGGCGCGTTCAAGTTCCGCGGCGCCTACCACGCGATCTCGCGCCTGAGCGAGGCGGAGCGCGCGCGGGGGATCCTGGCCTACTCGTCCGGGAACCACGCGCAGGCGGTGGCGCTGGCCAGCCGTCTGCTCGGCGCGCAGGCCACGATCGTGATGCCGGACGACGCGCCCGCGGCCAAGCGCCGCGCGACCGAGGGCTACGGCGCGCGGGTGGTGGCCTACGACCCGCGGGCCGAGGACCGCGAGGAGGTCGCGGGCCGGCTGCAGCGGGAGGGTGGCGCGGTGCTGATCCCGCCCTTCGACCACCCGGACGTGATCGCCGGCCAGGGGACGGCCGCGCGCGAGCTGTTCGAGGAGTGCGGGCCGCTCGACCTGCTGCTGGTGCCCTGCGGCGGCGGCGGTCTGCTGTCCGGCTCGGCCCTGGCCGCGGGCACGCTGAGCCCGGCCTGCGGCGTGATCGGCGTGGAGCCCGAGAAAGGCGACGACGCCACCCGCTCGTTCAAGACCGGCACCCTGCAGACGGTGAAGAACCCCGACACCATCGCGGACGGCGCGCGCACAGCGTCAC
>DATBIZ010000662.1:0-9517 GCA_036556645.1 Vicinamibacteria bacterium
CGCTCCAGGTTCTGCCACGCGAACGCGGTGCGCAGCGCGGGATGGCGGTCCACGACCGCCTGCCAGGCCCGCTCCAGGCGGTCCACGTCGGCCCCGGCCACGGTCAGCACGGCCTGCGAGACGTAGGTGCCGGTGCCCGGCGAGGACAGGCTGTGGAAGAGGATCCCCTCCTGCAGCGGGGTCAGCGGGTACGCGTCCTCGACGGCCCTCCCCGGCGCGGCGCTGGGCGGCATCAGTCGAACTCGATCTCGCGCAGCGCGTCGTCCATCTCGTGGTTCGCCACGGCCGCCGCCGCCGCGGGGACCGGCTCCGCCACACTCGGCCCGTCGGCCACCAGCGCGCGCAGCGCGTCGGCGTAGGCCTCGGCCACGCGCTCGATGGTCCGTCGCCGGTGCAGGGTCTCGGCGTAGAGGAACGTGGTGTGCAGCCGGCCGCCCAGCGCGACCGCGCTGACCTCGATCAGGTGCGGGCGCAGCCCGCGCGGCGAGCGCAGGTCGCCGGCCGGCTCCGGCGCCAGGCGCAGGAACGACGACGCGGTCAGCGCCTCGTCGAACTGGCCCAGGTAGTTGAACGAGACCTGCCGCGGCGGCGCGCGCCGGAGCGTGGCCAGGGACGCGTCCGCGTCGAGATGGCGCAGCAGCCCGTACCCGATGCCCTTGCGCGGCACGCGGCGGAGCTGGCGCTGCACCGCCGCCAGCGCCTCCGCGTGGCCGACCGCCCCCGAGAGGTCGAGGTGGACCGGGAACAGGCTCGTGAACCACCCCACCGTGCGCGTCAGGTCCACGTCGGGCACGACCGGCTCGCGGCCGTGGCCTTCGAGGTCGAGCGCGAGCGTGTCGCGCCCGGTCCAGGCGCGGAACGCGACCGCGAGCGCGGTCAGCAGCAGGTCGTTGACCTCCGCCGTGCGCCGGCCCGTCGCCGACCGCAGCAGGCGCTCGGTCGCGGCGCGGTCGAGCGACACCACGACGGAGCGCGCCGCCCCCGCCGTGTTCACGCCGTCCGGCAGGTCCACCGGCAACGGAGCCCGCGGGGCGAGCGCGACCTCCCGCCAGTAGGGCGCCTCCGCCCTGGTCTCGCTCGCGGACGCGTGCTCGGCCAGGCGCTCGGCCCACGCCTTGAACGAGGTCGTCTTGGGCGGCAGCGCCACCGGTCCCTGCGCGGCCTGCGCGTAGGCGGCCTGCAGGTCTTCGAGCAGGATCCGCCACGACACGCCGTCCACGGCGAGGTGGTGCACGACGAGCAGCAGGCGTCCCGCCCGGCCGGGACCGCCGTCGAACAGCGTCGCGCGCACGAGCGGTCCGCGCGCCAGGTCGAGGCTCGTCTGCGCCTCCGCGGCCGCCTGCGCGATCGCGCCGGCGTGCTCGGCCTCGGGCCGGGCGGAGAGGTCCAGGTAGCGCAGCGGCACCGCCGCCTCCAGGGGCGCGATCTCCTGCGCCCACGTGCCGTCCTGGGCGCGGAAGCGCAGCCGGAGCGCGTCGTGGTGCGCGACGAGCGCCTGCAGCGCGCGCTCCAGGCGCGCGGGGTCGAGCCGCTCCGCCGGCTCGAGCAGGAACGCCTGGTTGTAGTGGTGGACGTCCGCCAGGCGCTGCTCGAACAGCCAGTGCTGGACCGGCGTGAGCGGCACCGGCCCCGTGACCGGCCCCTGCTCCGCGGGCGCCGGCCGCCCCGCCGCCGCGGCCGCCGCCAGCTCGGCGACGGTCTGCCGGCGGAACACGTCCATCGCGCTCAGCGCGAGCCCGGCCTGCGCGGCGCGCGAGACCACGCGGATGCTCAGGATCGAGTCGCCGCCGAGCGCGAAGAAGTTGTCGTGGATGCCCACGCGCGGCAGGCCGAGCACCGAAGCCCAGATCCCGGCCAGCGTGCGCTCCTCCGCGCTGCGCGGCGCCGCGTATTCGCCCGCGGCGGCCGCGGCCCGGCCGGGCGCGGGCAGCGCCGCGCGGTCCACCTTGCCGTTCGGCGTGAGGGGCAGCGCGTCGAGCGGCACGAACGCCGCGGGCACCATGTACGGCGGCAGCGTGCGGCGGAGGTGCTCGCGCAGCTCGTCCGCGGTGGCGTGGCCGGGACCTGCCGCGGTCACGTAGGCGACCAGCCGCCGGTCGCCCGGCTCGTCCTCGCGCGCGAGCACGGCCGCGTCGCGCACCGCCGGGTGGCTCCCCAGCGCCGCCTCGACCTCGCCCAGCTCGATGCGGAAACCGCGCACCTTCACCTGGTGGTCGAGCCGCCCGAGGTATTCGAGCCGGCCGTCGGCGCGGCGGCGGGCGAGGTCGCCGGTGCGGTACAGCCGCGCGCCGGGAACCGCGCCCCACGGGTCCGGCACGAAGCGCTCGGCGGTCAGGTCCGGCCGCCCGAGGTAGCCACGCTCGACGCAGGCGCCGCCGATGTACAGCTCGCCGGGGACGCCGGCCGGAAGCAGGTTCTGCTGCGCGTCGAGGACGTGGAGGCGCGCGCCGGCGACGGCGCGGCCGATCGCCACCGGCCCCGAGGTCTCGTCCGGGGGCACCTCGTAGACGCAGCACCCGACCACGGTCTCCGTGGGGCCGTATTCGTTGACGACGCGCACCGGCCGCGCGGCGCGGCGCAACGGCGCCAGGTCCTCGGCGAGCAGCGCCTCGCCGCCGACCACGTAGACGCGCGCCCAGCTCACGCCGTCGGCGGGGGGCGGCAGCTCCGCCAGCACCTTCAGGTGCGCCGGCGTGATCTTCAGCAGGCGGCAGCCCTTCCGGCGGCGCAGGTGGTCGGCGAGCGCGCCGATGTCGCCGTCGGGCAGCAGCTCGGTGGTCTCCCCGCACAACAACGGGCCGAAGAGGCTGGTGACGGTCAGGTCGAACGACAGCGGCGAGTGGACGACGGACCCGCCTCCGCCCTCGTCGGCATAGGCGCGCACGGCCCAGTCGAGGTAGTTGACGAGCCCGCGGTGCGACACCATCGCGCCCTTGGGCCGGCCGGTCGAGCCCGAGGTGTAGATCACGTAGGCCAGGTTGTCGGGCGTCACGGTCGCGGCCGGCGCCGCGTGCCCGGCGTCGTCGCCGGGCCCGCCCGGCTCGATCACCAGCGACGCCACGCCACGGCCCGGCGCCCGGTCCGCGAGCGAGGGCTGCGTGAGCAGCACCGCGACGCCGGCGTCCGCGACCATGAAGGCCAGGCGCTCGGCCGGGTACGACGGCTCGAGCGGGACGTAGGCGCCGCCCGCCTTCAGCACGCCCAGCACCGCGACCACCATCTCGACCGAGCGCTCCAGGAACAGCCCGACGCGGACCTCCGGGCCCACGCCCATGGCGCGCAGCCGCGCGGCCAGGCCATCGGCGCGGCGGTCCAGCTCCCGGTACGTGAGCGCGCCCTGCGGGCCCGCCACGGCCACGGCGTCGGGCGTCCTCCGCGCCTGCGCCTCGAACCGCTCGTGCGCGCAGGCGGCCGCCGCCGGCGCGGCGGGCGGGTTGCACTCCTCGAGCAGCCACCGGCGCTCGCGGTCGTCGAGCAGCGGCAGCTCCGAGATCTTCGCCTCGGGGTCCGCCGCCACCGCCTGCAGCAGCCGGCGGTAGTGCCCCGCCATCCGCTCGATGGTGGCCGCGTCGAAGAGGTCCGTGCTGTACGTGAACGCGCCGTGCAGCGCGCCGCCGCCCTCCCAGAGGTCCAGCCCGAGGTCGAAGCGCGTGCTCGTGGTCTCGAACCCGAGCGCGCCCAGGGTCAAGGACCCCAGGCGCAGCGGCGCCAGCGGCGCGTTCTGGAGCGCGAAGCCGACCTGGAAGAGCGGGTTGCGGTCCAGGTGCCGCTCGGGGCGCAGCTCGTCCACCAGCTTCTCGAACGGCAGGTCCTGATGCGCGTAGGCGCCGAGCGCGGCGTCCCTCACGCGGGCGAGCAGCTCGGCGAAGGTCGGACGGCCGGACAGGTCCGTGCGCAGCACGATGTTGTTGACGAAGAACCCGACCAGCTTCTCGGTCTCCGCGTGCGTGCGGTTCGCGATCGGCGTGCCCACCGCCACGTCGTCCTGCCCGGCGTAGCGCGCGAGCAGCACCTGGAACGCGGCGAGCAGGGTCATGAACAGCGTGCTCCCCTGCCGCCGTCCGATCGCGTGCAGCCCCTCGAGCAGCGCGCCGGGCACCGTGAAGCCGAAGGTGGCGCCCCGGAAGGTGGGCACCGCCGGGCGCGGACGGTCGGTGGGCAGCTCGAGCGCGGGCAGGCGGTCGAGGCGCGCGCGCCAGTAGGCGAGCTGCCGCTCGAGCAGCGCGCCGCCCATCCAGCCGCGCTGCCAGGCCGCGAAGTCCGCGTACTGCACCGCGCACTCCGGGAGCGCCGCGTCCTCGCCGCGCACGTGCGCGTCGTAGAGCGCGCTCAGCTCGCGGAAGAGCACGCCCATGGACCATCCGTCCGAGATCGCGTGGTGCAGGACGAGGAGCAGCACGTGCTCCTCCTCGTCGAGCCGCACCAGGTCCAGGCGCAACAGCGGCCCACGCGCGAGGTCGAAGGGGCGCCGCGCCCGCTCGACGGCCAGCCGGCGCACCGCCGCCTCGCGCTCCGCGGGAGCGAGCCGCCGCAGGTCGGCGCGCGGGATCTCCACCGGGGCGGGGGGCGCGACGACCTGCCGCGGCTGGCCGTCGGTGGTCTCGAACGTCGTGCGCAGCACCTCGTGCCGGCGGACGATCTCGCCGAAGCACCAGGCCAGCGCCTCGGCGTCGAGCGCGCCGCTGATCCGGATGCCGAACGGCATGTTGTAGCCGGCGTTGCCCGGGTAGAGCTGGTCCAGGAACCAGAGGCGCTCCTGGGCGAACGAGAGCGGCAGCGGACCCGTCCGGGGCACCGGCGCGAGCGGCGGCTTCTCGTCGGCGGGCGCGGAGGCCTGGCGCAGCCGCTCGGCCAGCCCGGCCACCGTGGGATCCTCGAACAGCGCGCGCAGCGGCAGCTCCACCTGGAACACGGCGCGGACGCGGGAGACGACCTGGGTGGCCAGCAGCGAGTGGCCGCCGATCTCGAAGAAGTCGTCGTGGATCCCGACCTCGTCCAGCCCCAGCACCTCGGCGAAGATCCGCGCGAGGTCCTCCTCGGCGGGGCTGCGCGGCGGCACGCGCAGGGCGGGGCTCGCGCTCGCGGCGGCCTCGGGTCCGGGCAGCGCGCGGCGGTCCACCTTGCCGTTCGCGGTGAGCGGAAACGCCTCGAGCACCACGAAGGCCGACGGGATCATCGGCTCGGGCAGCGCCTCTTCGAGCGCGGCACGGAGGCGGGGCACGAGGTCCACGACGCCGCGGCCGCGCATCGGGTCGTTGGTCAGCTCCGCGACCGGCCGCGCGTCCGGCGGCTCCACGGGGAAGGAGGCCGCCTCGGCCGCGTCGTCGCGCTGCAGGAGGGCGTCGAAGCGGCCGTCGGATCCCGTGCGCGCCCAGCTCAGCCGCGCCGCGTAACCGTGCCGCGCGGCCAGCGTGCGCAGCTCCTGGGGGGCGATGCCGGCGGCGGCGCGCTCCAGCTCGTCCCGCCACTCCCCGACCGTCCCGCTCGCCACCCCCTGCCGCAACCGGCGCAGCAGCTCCGCCTCCACGGCCAGGCGCGCGTTGGGCACGCCGCGCAGGCCGAGCGCCTTGGGGCCGCGGTCGCGGAGCATGTCCTCGAGCGCGGCGGCGCCGAGGCCGCTCTCCTCCCACTCCAGCCACGGGCCGGGAAGCTCGGTCGGCCTGCGCCGGCCGACGTGCACGAACGCGTCGTAGCGGAACGCGGTCAGCTCGTTGCGGTGGGACCCCCACTTCGGGTGCACCTCGACGCTGCCGGCGTCGGGCAGCTCGCGCGCGAGCGCGTCGAAGAGCGCGGGGTCCACCAGCAGCTCCTCCTCGCGGGCGATCCGCTGCCGGATGCGCTGGCGCAAGGTCTCGACCGGCAGCGCGGGCGGGGCGAGGTGGAGCTGCACCGACGCGTGGTACGCCTCGAGCAGGCGCAGGTTGCGCACGTCGCCGACGAAGAGGAACCCGCCCGGCGCGAGCAGGCGCAAGGCGCCGCGGAGCACGCGCCGCAGGTACTCGACGCCCGGGAAGTACTGCACCACCGAGTTGAGCACGACCGCGTCGAAGGTCGCCTCCCCCAGGCCGCTGAAGTCGTCGGCCATCCGGCACGAGAGCTCCACCGGCCAGCCGCGGCCGGCCAGCACGCGCTCGCGCACGTGCCGCAGCGCGGTCTCCGAGAAGTCGGTGCCGACGTAGCGCTCGCACCCGGGGGCCAGGCGCGCCAGCAGCAGGCCGGTGCCGCAGCCGATCTCCAGCACCCGGCGCGGCGCGCGCGCGCGGATGCGCTCGCAGGTGTTCTCCACCCACTCGCGCATCTCCTCCGCGGGCAGCGGCCGCCCGGTATAGCTGCTGTTCCAGCCCGTGATGTCGAAGGCGGCGTCCTCGGCGGCGCCCTGCCCGTAGGTCTCCTCGTAGAGCATCTGCCACTGCGACACGTGCTGCCGCTCGCGGTCCGCGCTGGGCGCGCCGGCCGCGCGCGGCACCACGTAGGCGACCAGGCGCGCGCGGCCGCCCTCGTCGCCGCGCGCCAGCACGAGGGCCTCGCGCACGCCCGGGTGCCGCGCCAGCGCCGACTCCACCTCTCCCAGCTCGATGCGGTGGCCGCGGACCTTCACCTGCTCGTCGTTGCGGCCGAGGAACTCGATCTGGCCGTCCGCGCGCCGCCGCACCAGGTCCCCGGTGCGATAGAGGCGCGAGCCGGCCGCGCCCCAGGGGCTCGGCACGAACCGCTCCGCGGTCAGCTCCGGCCGGCCGCGGTAGCCGCGGGCCAGGCTCGCGCCGCCCAGGAACAGCTCTCCGGGCAGCCCGTCCGGCACCGGCCGCAGCCCTGCGTCGAGCACGTACGCCTGCGTGTTGTCCACGGCGCGCCCGATCGGGGGATCGCCCGCGGCGGCGAGGTCCACCTCGCCCCAGGTCGCCACCACCGTGCTCTCGGTGGGGCCGTAGTGGTTGAGCAGCGCGAAGGGCAGCACCTCGGCGTCCACCCGGTGCAGCTTGTCGCCGCCGGTGAGCAGGCAGCGCACGCCGAGCGCGTCGCGGCCCGGCTCGCGCAGCACGGCCTCGGCCAGCGGCGTGGGCAGGAACGCGTGCGTCACGCCCTGCGCCGCGAGCCAGCCCGCCAGGCGTGCCGGGCTCATGCGCGTCTCCTCGTCGGGCACGTGCAGGCTCGCCCCGGCCGCGAGGTAGGGCCACACCTCCCACACGGAGGCGTCGAAGGCGGGGCTCGCCACCAGGGTGGCGCGGTGCTCGGGCGTGAGGCCGTACACGCGCCGGTGCCAGGCCACCAGGTTGCCGAGGCCGCGATGCTCGACCTCGACGCCCTTGGGGCGCCCGGTGGAGCCGGACGTGTAGATGACGTAGGCGAGGTCGCCGGGCGCGGCGGTCACGCCGGGCGCGGCGGTGCTCTCCGCCGCGATCGCGGGCCAGTCGGCGTCGAGCGCGATCGCGACCGCGCCGCGCGCGGGCAGCTTCGCGCGCAGCCGCGCGGAGGTGAGCAGCGCGGGCACCGCCGCGTCCTCGATCATGAACGCCAGGCGCTCGGCCGGATAGCCGGGGTCCATGGGCAGGTACGCGGCGCCGGCCTTCAGCACGGCGAGCAGCGCCACCACGGTCTCGGTGGAGCGCTCCAGGCACACCCCGACCACCGTCTCGCGGCCCACGCCGCGCGCGCGCAGGAACCGCGCGAGCTGGTTCGCCCGCGCCACCAGCTCGCCGTACGTCAGCGCGCCGCGCGCGTCCGCCACCGCCAGGCGGCCGGGATCCCGGCGTGCGTGCGCGCTGGCCATCTCGTGCACGGGCTCGTCCGTAGCCGGCGCGGCGAGGCCGGCGGACCTCTCCAGCGCCGCGCGCTCGGCGGGCGCGTCGAGCAGCGGGAGCGTGGACAGCCGCGCCTCCGGCCGCGCCACCGCCGCGGCCAGCAGCGCCTGGAAATGGGCGGACATCCGCTCGATGGTGGCCGCGTCGAACAGGTCGGCGTTGTAGACGAACGCGGCGAAGGCGCGCCCGCCCGGCGCCTCCCAGGCGTGGACCTCGAGGTCGAACCGGGTGAAGACCGCGTCCGACTCGAACCGGGTCAGGGTCAGCCCCGGCAGCTCGAGCCGCTCCGACGGGGCGTTCTGCAGCGCGAACACGACCTGGAACACCGGGTTCTGGCTGAGCATCCGCTCCGGCTGCAGCTCGTCCACCAGCCGCTCGAACGGCAGGTCCTGGTGGTCGTAGGCGCCGAGCGTCACCTCGCGCACGCGCCGGAGCAGGTCGCGGAACGACGGGTCGCCGGAGAGGTCCGTGCGGAGGACCAGGCTGTTGACGAAGAAGCCGATCAGGTCCTCGATCTCGGCGTGGTTCCGGTTCGCGATCGGCGAGCCCACCACCAGGTCGTCCTGGCCCGTGTAGCGCTTCAGGAGGGCCTGGAAGCCGGCCAGCAGGACCATGAACAGCGTCGCGCCCTCGCGCTGGCTCAGCTCCTTGACCCCGGCCAGCAGCGCCTTCGGCAGCTCGGCCGCGTGCACCGCGCCGCGGTGGGTCTGGACGGCCGGACGAGGCCGGTCCGTGGGCAGCTCGAGCCGCGGCAGGCCGCCGCCGAGCCGCTCCCGCCAGTACCCGAGCTGCTCCTCCATCACGTCGCCCGCCAGCCACTCGCGCTGCCACCGCGCGAAGTCCGCGTACTGCACCGGCAAGTCCCCGAGCCCGAGCGGCTCGCCTCGCGTGAAGGCGCGATAGTGCGCGACCAGCTCCCGCACCAGCACCCCGATGGACCAGCCGTCGCCGGCGATGTGGTGGATGGTCAGCAGCAGCACCGCGTCCGCGTCGCCCAGCCGCAGCAGCGTGGCCCGCAGCAGGGGGCCGCGCGCGAGGTCGAAGGGACGGCCGGCCTCGGCCGCCGCCAGCCGGCGCGCCTCGGCCTCGCGCTCGCCGTGCGGCCGGGCCCGCAGGTCGATCTCGCCGAAGGGCACCTCCGCGCGCGGCGAGACGACCTGCACGGGCTGCCCGTCCACGGCCGGGAACGTGGTGCGCAGCGCCTCGTGGCGCTCCACGATCGCCTCCAGGCTCCGCCGCAGCGCGGCCACGTCGAGCGCGCCGGCCAGGCGCAAGGCGCCCGGGAGCGAGTAGGCGGCGCCCGCGCCGAGCTGGTCGAGGAACCACAGCCGCTGCTGCGCGAACGAGAGCGGCAGCGCCTGATCGCGCCCAACCGGCGTGATCGGCGCATCCTGCTGCTCCAGCCGGTCGCCGCGTACTTGTGCGATCCGCTCGGCCAGCGCGGCGACCGTCGCAGCCTCGAACAGGGCGCGCAACGGCAACTCGACCTGCAAGACATCACGCACCCGCGAGATCACCTGAGTCGCCAGCAGCGAATGGCCGCCCAGGTCAAAGAAGGAATCATGCACCCCGACCCGCTCGACCCGCAGCACCTCGGCCCACATACCCGCGAGGGCCTGCTCGACCGGATCGCGTGGCGCGACATAGCCATCCTCCGGCGCGGCATACGCCGGGCCAGGTGCCGGCAAGGCGCGGCGGTCCAGCTTGCCGATCGGCGT
>DATBIZ010000663.1:0-7227 GCA_036556645.1 Vicinamibacteria bacterium
GCGCGGAGCTCGGCGCGGATCCGGAGTGGGTGGAGCGCTTCCGGCGCGAGCTGGTGCTCGCGCGCGAGGTGACGCACCGCAACGTCGTCCGCATCCACGACATCGGCGAGAGCGACGGCCTGCGCTTCCTGACCATGCGCCTGGTCGAGGGCCGGTCGCTGCTCGACGTGCTCACCACCGAGGGGCGGCTGCCCGTGGACCGCGCGCAGCGGATCTTCCGCCAGGTGGCGGAGGCGCTCGAGCAGGCCCACGCCGCCGGCATCGTCCACCGAGACCTCAAGCCGGGCAACATCCTCCTCACCCCGGACGACACCGCCTTCTTGACGGACTTCGGCGTGGCACGCTCGCTCGACCGCGACCGCCAGACGCGCGAAGGCGTGGTGCCCGGCACGCTCGATTACCTCTCCCCGGAGCAGGTGGCCGGCGACCCGGCGGACGCCCGCAGCGACATCTACGCGCTCGGCATCGTCCTCTACGAGATGCTCACCGGCGAGCTGCCGTTCGCGCCGGGCTCGCGGGCGGAGGTGCTGGCGCAGCGCGTGGCCGGCCGCGCCCGCGAGGTGCCGGACAACGTGCCCGTGCCGGGCCACGTGCGCCGGCTGGTGCGCCGGTGCCTGGAGCGCAGCCCCGACCGGCGCTACGCCTCGGTGCGCGACGTGCTGCGCGACCTCGACGCGGGAGGGCGGCGCTGGGTGCCGCCCTCGATCCGGCGCCCGCGGCTGGCGGCCGCCGCCGCCGTCGCGGCGCTGCTCGCCGGCGCGGGCGCGCTGTGGTGGCGCGCGCAGGCGCCGCGCGCGCCCGCGGCGGCCGCGGCCGCCCCGGCCGGGGTGGCGATCCTGCCCCTCGTGGACGAGACGGGCGATCCCGCGCTGGGCTGGACGGCGGGCGGGGTCGCGGAGATGCTGGCGGGCCACCTGGCGGAGACGCCCGAGCTGCGCGTGCTGGAGCCCGCGCGCGTGCAGCGTACTCTGCGCGACCTCAAGCTCGCCGGCCGCCTCGACGAGGCCGCGCTGCAGCGCCTGGGCGCGCTGCTCGAGGTCGGCCACCTCGTCACCGGCACGGTCCGCCGCGCGGGCGCCGCCGTCCGGGTGGACCTCCGGCTGGCGCCGGTGCGCCGGGAGGGCCGCGCCCCGCGCTCGCTGACCGCGGAGGCTCCCAGCGCCGAGGGCCTGTTCCGCATCGTCGGCGACCTCGGCCAGGCGCTGCGCGCCGAGCTGGGCACGCCGCGCGCGCTGAGCGCGCCCACGCCGGCGGCGCAGACGCGCTCGCTCGAGGCGGCCGCGGCCTACCGCCAGGGCCGCGAGCGCCTGCTCGTCGGCGACGCGGTGGGCGCCGTTCCGGCGTTCGAACGCGCGATCGCGGCCGACCCGCGGTTCGCGGCCGCGCTCGAGGCGGCGAGCGAGGCGTACCAGACGCTCGGGTACCACGACAAGGCCGTGGCCGCCGCGGAGCGGGCCGCGGGCGCGCTCGGCGCCACCGACACCCGCCTGGGCTGGCGGGTGCGCGCGCGCCTGGCGCTGCTCTCCGGCGAGCCGCCCGAGGCGGAGGCGGCGTATCGCGAGCTGGTCCGCCGCTACCCCAACGACGCGCAGGCCTGGCTCGACCTCGCGGCCGCGCAGGCCAGCCAGGGCGCGGTGGCCAAGGCGGTGGAGACGCTCGCGCGCGTCGCCGAGCTGGACAAGGCCGACCCGCGCGGCTGGCTGCTGCTGGGGCGGAACATGATCCTGGCCGGCGACGCGCGGCGCGCGGTGAGCGATCCGCTCGTGCGCGCGCTGGCCCTGATGACCCAGCACGGCAACGAGCAGGGGCGCGCCGACGTGCTCAACGCGATGGGCGTCGCGTTCCAGCGGCTCGGCGACTACGCGCAGGCGATCGCCCGCTATGGCGAGGCCGCGCAGATCCGCGCCGGCATCGGCGACGAGCGCGGTCACGCGGTCAGCCTGAAGAACCGCGCCGGCATCCACGTGTCGATGGGCCGCTTCGCGGAGGCCGAGCCCGACCTGGCCGCCGCGCGCGAGATCTACGCGCGCATCGGCGACCGCCGCGGGCTGGCCGACGTCTGGAACGACCTCGGCACCCTGCACGAGGGCCGCGGCGACTACGACCAGGCGCGGGCGAGCTACCGCGAGGCGCTGCGCATCCGGCAGGAGCTGGGCGACGAGCAGAAGCTCGCCCAGAGCTACGACAACCTCGGGTACGTCTACTTCGTCGAGGGCGAATACGACAACGCGCTCGTCTACTGGCGGCAGGCGCTCGACCTGCACCGCACGACCGGGGACAAGGCCGGCGTGGTGCTCTCCACCCAGAACATGGGTTTCCTGCAGACGGCGCAGGGGCGCTGGGGGGAGGCGATGAAGTCGTTCCTGGAGGCCCTGCAGCAGGCGCGCGAGATCGACTTCAAGAACGCGGAGGCGGTGTCCCACGCGAACATCGGGCTCCTGCAGCAGTACGACGGCCGCTACGCGGCGGCGCTGGGCGCCTACGAGGAGGCGATCGCGATCCTGCGCGGGCTCGGCGACACGCGCGGCCTGGCCGAATACACCCTGAAGGAGGCGGCCGCGCTGGTCGAGACCGGCCAGCTCGACCGCGCGCGGGAGAAGCTCGACGCCGCGGAGTCCTGGCTGCGCGAGACCGCGAACCAGGAGCGCACCGCGGACTGGCTGACCACGCGCGGCGAGTGGCACCTCGCGCGCGGCGAGCCGGCCGAGGCGCGCCAGGTGCTCGCCCGCGCGGTGGCGGCCGCGGGCGTGAGCCGCAGCCGCGTCGCCGCGCTGCGGGCGCGCATCGCGCGCGGCGCGGGGTTGGTGTCGGCGGGCGAGGCCGAGGCCGCGGTGGCCGACCTGGCCGCCGCGCGCCGGGAGGCCGAGGCGCTCGGCCACGCCTGGCTGCGCATCCGGGCCTCCGAGGCGCTCGCCGCGGCCGAGCTCGCGCGGGGCCGGCCGCAGGAGGCGGAGCGCCACGCGCGCCGCGCGCTCCGGGACGCGGAGCGCTGCGGGTGGGTGTCGGGACGCTGGCACCTGCGCGGCCTGCTCGCGAACGCGCTGGAGCGGCGCGGAGACGCCGCCGCGGCCGCGGCCGCCCACGGCGAGGCGGCGCGGGACCTGGCGCGGGTGCGGGAAGGCCTCTCCCCCGAGGTGCGCCCGGTCTTCGACGGCGTGCCGCGCGTGCGCCGCGCGGCGGCCTGGGCGGCCAGCGCCGGCACGGCGCGCTGAGCGCGCCGCGGCGGAAACGCCGCTGACTCGTTGACACCCCTGAGAATCCGACGGTATATTCGTCGGGTTCCGCGGGCCGTCGGGCGCGTTCCCGTGCGCGCGCTTCCCAGCAACAACCTGA
The DNA here is from genome assembly GCA_036556645.1 of Vicinamibacteria bacterium. Lineage (GTDB taxonomy): Bacteria > Acidobacteriota > Vicinamibacteria > Fen-336 > Fen-336 > DATKEG01. The sequence goes on from DATBIZ010000663.1 coordinate 3,334, forward strand.
CATGCTCCCTTCCTACGTCCCGATCCTGATCCTGGCCGGTGTGGCCGTGGGGTTCGCGGCGTTCACGCTGGTGGTGTCGCACCTGCTCGGCCGCCCGCGGCCCACGCCGGCCAAGTCCGCGGTCTACGAGTGCGGCGTCCCCGCCGTCACCACCGCGCGCGAGCGGTTCCCGGTCAAGTTCTACCTGGTCTGCATGATCTTCATCCTGTTCGACGTGGACGCCGCGTTCCTCTACCCGTGGGCGCTGATCTTCCGGGACCTCGGCCTGTTCGGGCTGGTCGAGATGGGCGTGTTCGTGGCCCTGCTCGGGGGCGGGTTCGTCTACGCCTGGAAGATGGGGGCGCTGGACTGGTAGCGATGGAGTTCACGCCCGAGAACCAGGCCCGCTTCGAGGAGATCGTCGCCCGCTACCCGGTGAAGCGCTCCGCCCTGCTCCCCGCCCTGCACCTGCTGCAGGCGCAGGAGGGCTGGCTCACGCCGGAGGCGATCGAGTACGCGGCGGGGCTGTTCGACCTGACCGCCGCGCAGGTGCACGACACCGCGACCTACTACACGATGTTCCGCTTCAAGCCGCACGGGAGGACGCACGTCGAGGTGTGCACGAACCTGTCCTGCGCGCTGGCCGGCGCGGACGCGCTGCTGGAGCACGCCTGCCGCAGGCTCGGCGTCGCGGAGGGCGAGATGACGCCCGACGGCGCCTTCACCGTGAACCGGGTGGAGTGCCTGGCCGCCTGCGGGGGCGGCCCCGCGGTGCAGGTCAACGGGGAGTGGCTGGAGAACGCCACCGTCGCGGACCTCGACCGCGTGCTGGCGGGCGAGCGCGTCTACCGGCCGTTCGACTGGCCGAAGAGCGCGGGCGAGACGATCCTGCTCCGCAACGTGTGGAAGGCGGACTCGGCCTCGATCGAGGTCTACCGTCAGGGCGGCGGGTACGCGAACCTGAAGAAGTACCTGCAGATGAAGCCCGAGGACATCGTGGAGACGCTGAAGAAGTCCTCGCTGCGCGGGCGCGGCGGGGCCGGCTTCCCGACGGGCATGAAGTGGAGCTTCCTGCCCAAGGACGTGATGCCGCGCTACCTCTGCGTGAACGCGGACGAGAGCGAGCCCGGCACCTACAAGGACCGGCTCATCATCGAGAAGGACCCGCACCAGCTCCTCGAGGCCACCATCGTGTCCGCCCACGCGATCCGCTGCACGAAGGCGTTCATCTACGTGCGCGGCGAGTTCCACGAGGGCCTGCGGGTGCTGGGAAAGGCCCTCGACGAGGCGAAGGCGGCCGGGCTGGTGGGCCGGGACATCCTGGGCACCGGCGCCGAGGTGGACATCGTGATCCACGGCGGGGCGGGCGCCTACGAGTGCGGCGAGGAGTCCGCGCTGCTCGAGAGCCTCGAGGGCAAGCGCGGCCAGCCGCGCCTGCGCCCGCCGTACCCGGCGGTGCAGGGCCTCTACCAGAAGCCGACCATCATCAACAACGTGGAGTCCATCGCCTGCGTGCCGCTGGTGCTCGAGCGCGGCGCGGAATGGTTCTCCTCCTACGGGGTCGAGAAAAACGGCGGGCCGAAGCTCTATTGCGTGAGCGGGCAGGTGCGCCGGCCCGGCACCTACGAGGCGCCCATGGGCCGCATCACCCTGCGCCAGCTCATCGAGGACCCCGCGCTGGGCGGCGGCATGCGCGAGGGACGCACGCTCAAGGCGGTGGTGCCGGGCGGGTCATCCACGCCCGTGCTGACCCCGGACGAGATCGACGTGCCCATGACCTTCGACGACCTGGCCAAGGCGGGCTCGATGCTCGGCTCGGCGGGCACCATCGTGATGGACGACACCACCTGCATGGTCTGGATGGCGCAGCGGCTCACCTACTTCTACAAGCACGAGTCCTGCGGCAAGTGCTCGCCCTGCCGCGAGGGGACGGGCTGGATGCTGCGGCTGCTCGACCGCATCGAGGCCGGAGAGGGCACCGACAAGGACCTCGACGTCCTCTGGACGGTCTGCGACTCGATCGGCGGCAAGACGCTGTGCCCGTTCGGCGACGCCGCCATCGCCCCGCCCCAGTCCACGCTGAAGAAGTTCCGCGAGGAGTACGAGTACCACGTGCGGGAGAAGCGCTGCTGGAAGACGGTGGCCGAGACCTTCGCAGAGGCCAAGGCCATGGCCGGCCAGCCGGTCGGAGCGCGATGAGGGCGGCCGGGCGATGAGCGCGACGCAGGAAGCCCTGTTGATCGCCCTCATCAAGGTGGTGGTGCTCTTCAACCTGCTGCTGGGGCTCTTCTCGGTGATGACGTGGGTCGAGCGGCGGGTCCTCGCGTTCATGCAGTTCCGGCTGGGGCCGAACCGCACCGGGCCGCTGGGGATCCTCCAGCCGGTGGCGGACGGGATCAAGCTCTTCTTCAAGGAGGAGGTGGTCCCGCAGGGCGCCCACAAGTGGCTCTTCATGGCCGCGCCGGGCGTGGCGGTGGTGACCGCCTTCATGGCCATGGCGGTGGTGCCCTGGGGCGGCACCGTCACCGTGTTCGGCCGCGAGGTGGCGCTTCAGCTCGCGGAGCTGGACGTGGGCGTGCTGTTCATCTTCGCGGTCTCCTCGCTCTCGGTGTACGCGATCGTGATGGCGGGCTGGGCCGCCAACAACAAGTTCACGCTGATGGGCGGCCTGCGCTCCTCGGCCCAGATGTTCTCCTACGAGCTGGCGCTCGGGCTCTCCTGGGTGGGCCTGATCCTGCTCGCCGGCTCGTTCCGCATCACCGACATCGTGGCCGACCAGGCCGGCGGGATCTGGCACTGGAACTTCCTGCGCCAGCTCCCCGCCTTCCTGGTGTACGTGGTGGCCGGGACCGCGGAGGCGAACCGCACGCCGTTCGACCTGCCCGAGGCGGAGACCGAGCTGGTAGCGGGCTTCCACACCGAGTACTCGTCCATGCGCTTCGCGCTGCTGCAGATGGCCGAATACGTGCACATGATCACCATCTCGGCCATCGGCGCGAACCTGTTCTTCGGCGGGTGGCTCGCCCCGGTGCCCTTCCTGCCCGACTCGCCCCTGTGGTTCCTGCTGAAGCTGTTCGGGGGCCTCTTCTTCTTCATCTGGCTGCGCGGCACGCTGCCGCGCTTCCGCTACGACCAGCTCATGGACTTCGGCTGGAAGGTCCTGCTGCCCGTGGCCATGCTGAACATCATGGCCACCGCGGCGGTGGTGGTGCTCTGGTGACCCTGGACGCCGTCCTCTTCTATGCGTTCGGCGCGGTGGCCCTCGCCTCCGCGGTGGTGGTGGTCGCCCAGCGCAACCCGATGTACAGCGCGTTCGCGCTGATCGTGACCCTGGGCGCGCTCTCCGGCGTGTTCGGCCTGCTGGGCTCCACCTTCATCGCGGTGCTGCAGGTGATCGTGTACGCGGGCGCGATCATGGTGCTGTTCCTGTTCGTGCTGATGCTGCTGAGCGTGAGGGCGGAGGACGCGGCCGAGGCGGCCGGCGGCCGCACCCTGAAGACGGTGGCGCTCGCGCTGGGCGCGCTGCTGGTGGCGCAGGTGGGCGCGGCGCTGGCGCGGGCGGCGCGGGGGGCCGACGCGATCCCGGCCGCCTTCGACGCCTCGCCGCGGCGCGTGGCCGCGGTGCTCTTCTCGCCGCAGTACGCCTACGCCTTCGAGGCGACGTCGATCCTGATCCTGGCCGCCCTGGTCGGCGCGATCGCGCTGGCCGGCCGCGACCACCTCACGGGCAAGGACGCCTGAGGTGCCGCACCAGCTCGTCCAGCACGCGCTGTACCTGAGCCTGGCCCTGTTCGCGGTCGGGGTGGTGGGTGTGTTCCTGCGGCGCAACGTGATCACCGTGTTCATGTGCGTGGAGCTGATGCTCAACGCGGTGAACCTGTCGTTCGTGGCCTTCAGCCGCGCCCACGGCACCCT
>DATBIZ010000664.1:0-3045 GCA_036556645.1 Vicinamibacteria bacterium
GCCGAGAAGGCGACCTGCCGTCCGTCGGGCGCGACGTCGGGCGCGAACGCGCCGCCGAGCACGTTGGTCAGGCGGCGCACGGCGCCGTCCTGGAGCCGGAGCGCGTAGAGGTTCGAGACGCCGTCCCGATCGGAGCGGAACACGACCGTGCCGCCGTCCGGCGTGAAGGCGGGCTCGACGTCCTTGGCGCGGTCGCGCGTCAGCTCGGTGGCGGCGCCGTTCGCGGGATCCAGACGCACCAGGTCGAGCCAGCCGCCGGGCCGCAGCCGCGAGGCCACGATGAAGTCGCCGGCCGGGCTCCACCGCGGGTTGCTCCAGTGCACGCCCGCGCCGGAGCGGGTGAGGTCGCGTGGTTCTCCGCCGCCGACGGGGATTACCGCGACGTCGCTGCGGTCGGCCTGCTGCCGCACGAACGCGACGATGCCGGCCGGCGACACGTCGGGCTCCTTGGCGCGCAAACCACGCGTGAGCCGCCGCGCGCGGCCGGTGGCGACCTCGACCACGCGCAGGTCGAAGCGCGTGGAGAAGCGCCGGAAGGTGTCCGGCTCGTCGTACACGATCCGCGCGCCGTCCCGGGTCCAGCTCAGCGCGCTGCCGCCGTTGCGCCGCACCAGCCGGCGGTCGCCGCTTCCGTCGGGCCTCACCAGGTGTATGGCGCGGAAGCGGGTGAGGCTGCGGTTCGTGTAGGCGATCCAGTCTCCGCGCGGGGAGTACCGCGCGCCGTATTGCCGCACGCCACGCGCGGTCAGCGGCCGTGACGCGGTCAGGCCGCGCGCGCGGAGCCGCGCCCCTTCCGCCTGCAGCTCCGCGCCCGCGTGCGCGCGCCACTCGTCCCAGCGGCTCTGGAACGTGGCGCCCGTCACCTTCTGCGCGGTGAGGTCGTCCAGGAACGGGATCGGCCGCTCCGCGTGCACGCGGGCCAGGTCCGGCAGCGTCTCCGGTCCGTAACGCACGCTCAGGTAGCGCAGGAACGACTCCCCGAACAGGTACGGCGCGGACCCGCCCGGCCAACGGTCGAGTCCCCCCACCGCCTGGTCCAGGCGCGGCAGGCCGCGCGCGAGCGCCTCCATCCGCAGCACCATGCGCACGTCGGGGTTCGCGCCGCGGCCGAAGGCGGTGGTCTCGGTCTCCTCGAACGTGGCGAGGCCCTCGACCATCCAGGTCGGGGTGGCGCCGTTGGGGAACAGGAACGGCGCGCGCCCGAGCAGGCGGCGGCCGGCGTGCACCAGGCCGCGCGCCTGCTCGAGGTGGACGATGTGCGCCAGCTCGTGCGTGAGCACCAGCCGCAGCCAGCCGTCGTGGTTCCCGAACTCGTCCGCCCCGCGCGGCGCCACCGCCCGCACGTGCACGAGCGGGTAGGGCAGCGGGCTCGCGAACCCGTTGGGCTCGTCCTCGACGTCGGCCAGCACCACCTGCACGCGCCCGACCCGCACCGCGTAGCGGGCCTCCTGCCCGGCCAGCAGCTCCGTGGCCAGCGCCGCCGCCTCGCGCGCCATCGCCTCGAGCCCCTGGTGGTAATGGACGGTGACGCGGCCGGTGGACACGCTGCGGAAGCGCAGCTCGGGCGGGAACGACGCGGCGCGGGCGGGCACGGCGAGGACGGCGAGCAGGACCGCGGCGACTCCAGGATGCAGGGCCAGGCGCCTCATGCCGCGGCGCACACGGTAGCACGGAAGCCGGCGGGCCGGTGCCGTCGGCCCGGCTGCTAACATCCACCACGTTCGGGAGGTGCCGATGACGCTGTCGCGCCGGCAATGGCTGGAGGTCTCCGCGGCGGCCACCCTGGGAAGCGCGCTCCCGGCGGCGGCCGCCCCCCCGCCGGACGGCTGGCCGGCGCCGGTCGCCTCGCTGCAGCCGATGACCGAAGGCGCGTCGCCGATCACCGTGGAAGAGCACCGGCAGCGCCTCGTCCGCGCGCAGCGGCTGATGCACGAGAGCGGCCTCGACGCGGTGGTGCTGGCGTCCGGCTCGAGCCTGACCTACTTCACCGGCGCGGTCTGGGGCGAGAGCGAGCGGATGTTCGGCGCGGTCCTGACCCGCGAGGGCGACCCGGCCTGGGTCACGCCGGCCTTCGAGCGCGCGCGCGCGCTCGAGCAGGTGCGCCTCGGCACCGACGTGCGGGCCTGGCAGGAGGACGAGTCGGTGTACGCGCTGGTGGCGTCCATCCTGCGCGACCGCGGGGCGGCGTCGGGCCGGATCGGCATCGAGGAGACGATGCCGTTCGTGTTCGCGGACGGCATCGCCGCCGCCGCGCCCGCGGCCCGGATCGTGAGCGGCACGCCGGTGACCGCGGGCTGCCGGATGATCAAGGACGCGCACGAGCGGGCGCTGATGCGCCGAGCGAACGAGATCACCCTGGCCGCCCACCGCGCCGTGTTCGCCTCGCTGCGCGAGGGCATGACCCAGGCCGAGGCGTCGCGGCTCTCCGCCGAGGCCCACCGCCGCCTCGGCGTGGGAGGCGGCGCGCTGGTGCTCTTCGGCGCCGACGCCGCGTTCCCGCACGGCACCACGCGGCCGCAGCCGCTCCGGAAGGGCGACGTGGTGCTGATCGACGGCGGGGGCCGGCTCCTCGGCTACGCGAGCGACATCACCCGCACCGCGGTGTTCGCGGCGCCGCCCACCGCGCGGCAGCGCACGATCTGGGACGTCGTCCGTCGCGCGCAGGAGGCCGCCTTCGCGGCCGCCCGCCCGGGCGTGGAGGCGCAGGCGGTGGACGCGGCGGCGCGCAGGGTGGTCGAGGAGGCCGGCTTCGGGCCCGGCTACAAGTACTTCACGCACCGGGTCGGCCACGGGATCGGCATGGACGGCCACGAGTGGACCTACCTCGTGCGCGGCAACGCCACGAAGCTGCGGCCGGGGATGTGCTTCAGCGACGAGCCGGGGATCTACGTGCCCGGCGAGCTGGGCGTGCGGCACGAGGACATCGTCTTCATCACGGAGGACGGCGCCGAGAACATGACGAAGTGGACGGGCCCCCCGGAGGCGCCGGCAGTCGTCTAACGCGCCGTCGCCGCGGCCGGCGGACGCCGGATCGCCAGCGCCACC
>DATBIZ010000665.1:0-11427 GCA_036556645.1 Vicinamibacteria bacterium
GCCGTCCGCCTGATCGCAAGGGTTTCGCGCCGCCCGTCCCGCGCCGAAAGCGTTGCGCGCGCGCCCGGCCGGTGCGTCGTCAACGACGGCCAAACACACGGGCGACGCGCGGCACGCGCGGCCCGCCTTTTGCTGATTGCCGTACGGAGGCTCCCGTGGACAGGATCGGGCGGCGGATCGAGATCCGCGGTACCGTCCAGGGCGTCGGTTTCCGCCCGTGGGTGTACCGCGTCGCGCGCGAGCAGGGCATCGCCGGCCGCGTGAAGAACGACGCGCGGGGGGTCGTGATCGACGCGTTCGGCGCCCCGGACCGCGTGGACGCGTTCGTGCACCGGATCGAGGCCTCGCCGCCGCCCGCGGCGCGCATCCGCGAGCTGCGGACCGAGGCCATCCCCGCCGAGCCCGCCCGCGGCTTCCGCATCGTGCCCAGCGCGCCCGGGGGCGCCCGCCGCGTCACCGTGCCGCCCGACCTCGCGACCTGCCCGGACTGTGAGCGCGAGATCTTCGACCCCGCCGACCGCCGCTTCGGCTACGCCTTCACCAACTGCACGAGCTGCGGGCCGCGCTTCAGCATCCTGCGCGACCTGCCCTACGACCGCGCCAGCACCACCATGGCCCGGTTCGCCATGTGCCCCGACTGCCAGCGCGAGTACCGGCGCTTCAGCGACCGCCGCTTCCACGCCCAGCCCAACGCCTGCCCGTCCTGCGGGCCACGGCTGCTCGCGCTCACGCCCGACGGCACATTGCTGCCCGCGTCGGACGCGGTGGCGGCGGCGGCCTCGTACCTCGACGCGGGACGCATCGTGGCGCTGAAGGGCATCGGCGGCTACCACCTGGCCTGCGACGCCACGTCCTCCGCGGCGGTCGCGGAGCTGCGCCGGCGCAAGAACCGGGACCAGAAGCCGTTCGCGGTGATGGTCCGCGACCTTCCCGCGGCGCGGCGCGTGGCGCGCATGGGCGAGGAAGAGCGCGCGCTGCTCACGTCCGTGGAGCGCCCGATCGTGCTGCTCGAGCGGCGGCCGGACTCGAGCCTCGCCCCGGAGGTCGCCCCGGACAACCCCCTGGTCGGCCTCCTGCTGCCGTATTCGCCGCTGCACCACCTGCTCATGGCGGCCGCGGAGCGGCCGCTGGTGATGACCTCGGGCAACCTGTCCGGCGAGCCGATCGCCTACCGCGACGACGATGCGTTCGCGCGCCTGGGCGCCATCGCCGACGTGTTCCTCCTGCACGACCGCGACATCCACAACCGCTGCGACGACTCGGTGGCCCGCGTGATCGCGGGGAAGCCGGTGCTGCTGCGCCGGTCGCGCGGCTACGTGCCGCGGCCGGTGGCGCTGGCGCGGCCGGTGGAGCGCCCGGTGCTCGGCTGCGGCGGGCACCTGAAGAACGCCTTCTGCATCGCGGTCGGCGACTCCGCCTACCTGGGCGCGCACGTGGGCGACCTGGAGAGCGTCTCCACGGTGCAGGCGTTCGAGGAGGCGGTGGAGCGGCTCGAGCGCCTGCTGGGCGTGCGGCCCGAGATCGTGGCCCACGACCTCCACCCGGGGTACCTGTCCACCGCGTATGCGCTGAGCCGGCAGGCCTCGTTCAAGGTCGGCGTGCAGCACCATCACGCGCACGTGGCCAGCGCGCTGGCCGAGCACGGCCTGCGCGGGCCGGTGCTCGGGGTGGCCTACGACGGCACCGGCTACGGCACGGACGGCACCGCCTGGGGAGGCGAGATCCTGCTGGCGGACGCCGAGTCGTTCGACCGGCTGGCGACCTTCCGTCCGCTGCCGCTGCCCGGCAGCGACGTCGCCGTGCGCCAGGTGTGGCGGATCGCCCTGGCCGCGATCGACGACGCCTACGCGGGGCAGCCGCCGCTCACCGCGATCCCGCTCTTCCGCTCGCTGCCGGAGAAGGACGTGGCCGCGGTCCGGCAGGCCGCCGCGGGCGCGCCGGTGCTCGCGCCGCTGGCGCGCGGGGTCGGCCGCTACTTCGACGCGCTGGGCGCGCTCGTGCTCGGCCGCGGGCTGTCCCACCACGAGGGGCAGGTGGCGATGGAGTGGAACCTCGCCGCCGACCCGTCCGAGCGCGGCGCGTACCCGTTCGTGGTGGACGAGGCGGCCACGCCGTGGGTGCTGGACCTGCGCCCGGTGATCCGCGCCGCGGTGGACGACCTCGTGGCCGGCCGCTCGCCGGCGGTGATCTCGGGGCGCTTCCACAACACGCTCGCGCGGGCCACCGCGGCGCTGCTGCGCGCGGCGGCGGCGCGGGTGGGGCGGAGGCCCGTGGTGCTCACGGGCGGCGTGTTCCAGAACGCGCTGCTCGCCGAGCGCGTGCTGGCCGAGCTCGGAGGCGAGTTCGAGGTCCACCTGCACGGGCAGGTGCCGCCGGGGGACGGCGGGCTGGCCCTCGGGCAGGCGCTGATCGCCGACGCGATGACGCGGCGCGGCGCGGGAGAGAGCGCATGTGCCTAGGCGTGCCGGGACGCGTGGTGGACGTCAGCGGCCCCACCGCGACCGTGGATTTCTTCGGCGTGCGCCGCACCGTGCGCCTCGACGTGGTGGACGAGGCGGTCGCGCCGGGGGACTACATCCTGAACCACGTGGGCTTCGCCATCCGGCGCATCCCGGCGGAGCAGATCCAGGAGACGCTGCTTCTCTACGAGTCGCTGCTGCGCGAGGCCGGCGACGACATGATGGCCGCCGACGTGAGGGGCGAGATCGAGGCGGCGAGGAGCGTCCGTGAGCGCGGCTAGCGAGCCGCTCGCCCGCGAGCTGAAGTTCCGCGACCCCCGCCGCGCGCGGTCGTTGTCGGACGCGCTGGGCCGCCTCACCGCCGAGATCGGCCGCGCGCCGGTGTCCGTGATGCACGTGTGCGGCAGCCACGAGCAGGCGATCGCGAAGTTCGGCCTGCGCGCGGTGTTCCCGAAGGGCCTCCACGTGATCATGGGGCCGGGCTGCCCGGTGTGCGTGACCGACACCCCCGAGGTGGACGAGGGCGTGGTGCTGGCGGCGCAGGGGGTGCGGATCGCCACCTACGGCGACATGCTGCGCGTGCCCGGCACGGTGAGGTCCCTCGCGGATGCCCAGGCCGAGGGCGCGCGCATCGACGTCGTCTACAGCGTGAGCCAGGCCGTGCAGCTCGCGCGCGAGACCGACGAGCCGCTGGTGTTCTTCGCCACCGGGTTCGAGACGACCGCGGTCGCCACCGCGGCCGTGCTGCGCGGCGACCCGCCCCCGAACTTCTCCGTGCTCTCCGCCCACAAGTACATCCCCCCGGTGATGGAGATCGTGGCGGAGATGCCCGAGACGCGGGTGGAGGGCTTCCTGGCCGCGGGCCATGCCGCCACCATCACCGGCTGGGGCATCTTCGAGCGGTTCGTCGAGGAGCACCGCCTGCCGGTGGTGGTCGCCGGGTTCGAGCCCCTCGACATCCTGGCCGGGCTGGTGAAGCTGCTGGAGCTGGTCAGGGACGGCCGGGCCGAGGTGGCCAACATGTACCCGCGCTGCGTCACGCGCGAGGGCAACCGCGCCGCGCAGGAGCAGCTCTGGTCCGTGTTCCGTCCCACCGGCGGGCGCTGGCGGGGCATCGCGCACGTGCCGAACGGGAACCTGCGCCTGCGCGACGAGTACGCGCGCTTCGACGCGCGCCGCCGCTTCACCATCGACCTCGCCTCGCTGTGGGACTACGCCCCGCCCACCCTGGCGCAGCACTGCATCTGCGGCGACATCATGGCGGGCATCTCCTCGCCGGACCGCTGCCGGCTCTTCGGGCGGGAGTGCGTGCCGGACACGCCGGTGGGCGCGTGCATGGTCAGCATGGAGGGCACCTGCCGCATCTGGCACCAGTACGGCGCGGTGCCCGACCTGGGAGGGGCGGCATGAGCGCGCGGACGCTGCTCGTCGAGGAGCGGGTCACCCTGAAGCAGGGCGCGGGGGGACGGGCCATGCGCGCGCTGATCGAGGAGGTGCTGGTGGCCGGCCTGCCCGCGGCGCCCGCGGGCTCGATCGGCCTGGGAGCGATGGACGACGGGGCGGCGCTGCCGCTGGGCGACCGCTGGCTGGTCATGACCACCGATTCGCACGTGGTGCAGCCGGCCTTCTTCCCCGGCGGCGACATCGGACGGCTGGCGGTGTGCGGCACGGTGAACGACCTCTCCATGATGGGCGCGCCGGACGTGCTCGCGCTCACCTGCGCGGTGGTGGTCGAGGAGGGGTTCCGCCGGGCGGACCTCGCGCGCGTGCAGGCCTCGCTGCGCGAGGCCTGCCTGGAGGCGGGGACCACGGTGGTCACCGGCGACACCAAGGTGATGGGCCGCGGCGAGCTGGACGGCATCGTGATCAACACCAGCGGCGTCGCGCTCACCGACCGCGTGGTCAGCGACGCCGGCCTGCGCGAGGGCGACCGCATCCTGCTGACCGGCACCGTCGGCGACCACGGCTTCGCGGTCCTGGCCGCGCGCCACGGCCTCGACCTCGTGGGCGAGCTGCGCTCCGACGTGGCGCCGCTCAACGGGCTCGTGCGCGCCGCCCTGCTCGCCGGAGGTGAGGGCATCGCGGCCATGAAGGACCCCACCCGCGGCGGCGTCTCGAGCGCGCTGCACGAGATGGCGGGCAAGGCGCGCGTGGGCATCGTCCTCGACGAGACCAGCGTGCCGGTGACGGACGCGGTGCGCGCGGCCTCGGAGCTGCTCGGCATCGACCCCCTCAACGTCGCCAACGAGGGCAAGGCGGTCATCGGCGTCCGCGCCGAGCACGCCGCGCGCGTGCTGGAGGCGCTGCGCGCCCACCCCTACGGCCGGCACGCCGCGATCGTGGGCACCTGCGTGAAGGAGCGGCCCGGCTCCGTCGTGCTCGACACCGGCTTCGGCCGCCGGCTGCTGGTGGAGCCGGAGGGCGAGCTGCTGCCGCGCATATGCTGAGCGGCGGCTCGAGGTTCCGGGTGGCCCTGCTCTGCTCGCGGCGGGCGCCGGGGCTCCGGCACCTGTTCGAGGACCCCCTTCGCGGCCGGCTGTACGACCTGGTGGCGTGCGTCTCCTCCGAGGACGCCTTCCCGCCGGAGGCGCTGCCCGTGCAGGAGACGGGGGTGCCGTTCCTGTGCCATCCGGTCCGCGACTTCCACCGCTGGATGCACGCGCCGCTGCGGGACATGGCCACGCGCGCGCTCTACGACCGGACGATGGTCGGCGTGCTGGCGGACCTCCGCCCGGACCTGGTGATGCTCGACGGCTACCTCTACCTGCTGACCGCGCCCATGCTGGAGGCGTTCCCCGACCGCATCGTGAACATCCATCACTCCGACCTGGTCCGGCAGGACGACCGCGGCCGCGCGCGGTATCCCGGGCTGCGCGCGGTGCTCGACGCGATCCTGTCCGGCGAGAGCGAGACGCGGGCCACCGCCCACTTCGTCACGGAGCGCCTCGACGACGGGCCGCTGCTGCTGCGGTCGTACGGCTTCCCCGTGGCCGGCCTGGCCCGCGACGCCCTCGCCTGGGGCGCCGCCGACATGCTCAAGGCGTACGCGTTCGCCCACCAGGAGTGGATGCTGCGCGCGGCCTGGGGCCCGCTGCTCGCGCGCTCGATCGAGCTGATCGCCCGCGGGCGGGTCGAGGTGGTCGGCGGCACCGCCTGGATCGACGGCGCGCCCGGCCCGCGGGAGCTGACCCCGGCGGGCGAGGTGATCGAGCCCTGCGCGGTGGAGCCCAGCCTCCGCGCCGCGGCCTGGAACTAGCCATGGATCACGTGCGCATCGAGAGGACGGACGGGGTCGGCGTGCTGGTGCTCGACCGCCGCGAGCGCTTCAACTCGCTCGACGTGGCCACCGCGCGCGAGCTGCGCCGGGCCGGCCTGCAGCTGGCGCGGGACGTGGACGTGCGCGTGATGGTCGTCTGCGGCGTGGGCGGCGTGTTCTGCAGCGGCGCCGACCTCAAGCACGTGCACGCGGGCGGCGACCGAGGCGAGCTCGGCTACTTGAGCCCCGAGGCGCGGCCGGTGCCCGAGGGCCACGGCGAGGTGCTCAAGCAGATCCTCGAGTACCTGCACAGCGCGATCTCGGAGATCCGCCGCGCGCCCAAGCCCGTGATCGCCGCCGTGGACGGCACCGCCGCCGCGGGCGGGTTCGGCCTGGCCATGGCCTGCGACCTCGTGCTCGCCTCCGAGCGCGCGTCCTTCGAGTGGGCCTACGGGCGCACGGGGCTGAGCGGGGCGGAGAGCTCGACCTTCCTGCTGCCGCGCCTGCTCGGGCTGCGGCGCGCCATGGAGCTGGTGCTGCTCAACCCGCGGCTCGACGCCCACCGCGCGCAGCAGCTCGGGCTGGTCAACGACGTCTTCGAGGTGGAGGCGTTCGACGCCGAGGTGATGGCGGTCGCCCGGCGCCTGGCCGCGGGCCCCACCGCGGCCTACGCCGCCGCCAAGGCGCTCCTCAACGAGGCCATGGGCATGGACCGGCTCGACTTCCACCTCGACCGCGAGCTGCAGCAGCTCGCGCGCACCGCCGACGGCGCCGAGTTCGCGGAGGGGCTGGCCGCCTTCCTGGACAAGCGCCCCGCGCAGTTCGGAGGGCGGTGATGCACGAGTATTCGATCGTGCAGGCGCTGCTGGAGCAGGCGGCGGCCGAGGCGCGGCGGCACGGCGCCCGCTCCGTGCACCGGCTCACCGTCACCGTCGGCGAGCTCTCCGGCGTGGAGGCCACGCTGCTCGCCACCGCCTACGAGACGTTCCGGGAGGGGACGGTCTGTGCGGGGGCGCCCCTGGAGATCCGCGCGGTGAAGGCGCGGTGGCAGTGCCCGTGGTGCGAGCGGACCCTCGAGCGGGGCGCCGTGCTCGAGTGCCCGCGGTGCGCGCGGCCCGCGCGCCTCACCGACGGCGACGAGATCGTGCTGGAAACCCTGGAGCTGGAGGTGCCCTGATGTGCGGCGTGTGCGGTTGCGGCGATCCCGAGGTCGTGTCCGTCGAGGTCCACGAGCGCGTGCTCTCCGCCAACGAGCGGCGGGCCAACCACCTGCGCGACCACTTCCGCGAGCGCGGGCTGCTCGCGATCAACCTGATGGGCTCGCCGGGCGCGGGCAAGACGGCGGTGCTCGAGGCCACCGCGGCCGGCTGCCGCGGCCGGAAGCTCGGCGCGCTGGCCGGCGACCTGGCGACGGACCACGACGCCACCCGGCTGCGCGCGGCCGGCATCGAGTCGGCCTCCATCACCACCGGCTCCGCCTGCCATCTCGACGCGGACCTCGTGCACCACGCCCTGCATCACTTCCCCTGGACGAACCTCGACTACCTGTTCATCGAGAACGTGGGCAACCTGGTGTGCCCGGCCATCTACGACCTGGGCCAGGCCGCGAACGTGGTCGCGCTCTCGGTCACCGAAGGCGAGGACAAGCCGCTCAAGTACCCGGTGATGTTCAAGGCGGCGGACCTCGTGCTGATCACCAAGGTGGACCTCCTGCCCCACCTGCCCGGCGTGCGCCTGGAAACCATCGCCGACGCGCTCTCCCGCGTGATGCCGAGCCCGCTGTTCTTCCCGGTATCGGCGCGGACCGGCGAGGGTCTGCCGCGCTGGACGGCGTGGCTCGAGGAGCGCCGCCACCTGCTGCGCGACGTGGCCACGCCGGAGCTGGCGCGGCTCGTGCCCTGAAGGCCGCCGTGCACCCCGACCTCGAGGCCGTGCTCGACGCGGACGAGGAGGGGCGCGCGCGGCTGTCCGCGGCGGAGCAGGAGGCGGCCAGCGGCCTCGCGCAAGAGCGCGCGGCGCGCGACGCCCGCCTGGCGAAGGCGCGCGCCGAGCGCCTCGCCGCGCTGGAGGCCGAGGTGGGCGCGATCCTCGCCGAGGCGGAACGCGAGGCCGCCGCCCGGGACGCGGCGCGGGCCGCGCGCGCGGAGGAGCGGCGGCGCGCGGCCGACGCGAGCTTCGAGGCGGCGGTGGAGGCGTTCGTGCGCATCGTGGGGCCTCCCGGAGCGGCCGGATGACCATCGCGCGCTACGCCTACGGCCAGGCGCGCGTCCGGGCGCGGAAATCCTTCCTCCCGGCGGCCGCGGACGCCGCGGCGCGCCCGGCGCCCGCCGACCGCGCGGCGCGCTTCGCGGCCCTGCTCTCGGACTACGCGCTCGTGCTGGGCGCCTTCCCCGGCGGCGGCGGCCTCGCCCGCGCGCTGCTCGGCCTGCACGAGATCGAGAACCTGAAGCTTCTCTGGCGCGCCCTCGATCGGCGCGCGCCCGCGGAGCGATGGGCGCACCTGTGGCGGCCGCTGGGCTCCCTGGCCACGCTGCGCCTCGAGGACGGGCGCGACGCGGTCTCCCTGCCGGACGTCCTGCGCACGCTGGGGCCGCCGCTGGCCAAGATGGCCCGCGCGATCCACGCCGCCCACGCGGCCCGGCCCGCGGACGCCGAGGTCGCGCTGGACCGCTGGGCCTCGCGCCGCCTGCTCGACGAGGCGCGGGCGCTCCCGCCGCGCGAGAGCGTGGCGCGCGACCTCGCGCTCGCGGTGGTGCGCGAGCGGGACCTCGATCTCGTCCGCCGCGCCCGCTCGTACGGGATGACCGGCGAGGCGGCGGCCGGCGCCGCCGTGCTGCTTCCCGACGAGATCGGCCCGGCGCCGCTGCGGGCGCTCGCGGCCTGGACCCCCGCCGACGGGCCGCTCTTCGCCTCGCTGCCGCCCGCGCTGGCCCGCCGCGCGGGGGGGCGGCCGGCGGGTTGGGACGAGCTCACGACGCTGCTGCGGCGCGCGCGGCGGGCCCAGTGCGCGCGCGCGTTCCGGCAGGCGCCGTTCCACCTGGGCTGCGCCGTCGCCTACCTGCTGCTGCGGGAAGAGGAGGAGCGGTCGTGGACGGCGCTCTGCGAAGAGGCGCCGCCGCAGGCCTCCGCGGTCGTGGAGCGCGTGCTGGCGGCCGGGCCGATGGCGGCGGCCTGACGTGTTCCGCCCGGTGCCGATGCTGCACGTGCAGGTGCAGGTGCCCGGCAAGGACGCCGCGCGCGCCACCCGGGCCATCGCCTCCGCCGGGATGCTGCACCTCGTGGACATCGCGCACGGCAAGGTCGCGGCCGACGCCGCGCCCGCCGGCACGCGCGAGCTGCTGGCCGCCTTCCGCGAGATCGCGCGCCGCGTGCGCAAGGTGGCCGACCGCCTCGAGGTCGCGCTGCCGGAGCCTTCCGGCCGTCTCGACGGAGAGGCGGTGGAGGACTTCGAGCGCGAGCGCCGCGAGGTGGAGGGGGAACTGGCTCCGCTCGAGCAGGCGGTGGAGGCCGCGGCCCGCGCGGCCAGCGACGCGCGGGAGGGCGCCGCGCGCGCGGCGCAGGCGCTCGAGCGCGCCGCGCGGCTGCGCGCGGCGGGGCTGCCCCTCCCGCGCCTGCTGGCGCTGCGGTTCGCCACGGTGCGGCTCGGCAGCGCGTCGCCCGACGACCTGGCCACCCTGGCCGCGGTGATCGCGCCCGCGCCGGTGGCGATCGTTCCGCTCGCCACGGAGGGGCCGCGCGTGCTGGCCGCGGTGGCCGTGCCGGCGGGAGCCCGCGAGCGGCTGGAGGGCGCGCTGCGGGTGACCGCGTTCGAGTCGCTGCCGCTGCCGGAGCGGGCGCCGGACTGGGAGGAAGGCCCGCTCCTCGCCGCCCGCGCGGAGGCGGAAGCCGCCGAGGCCCACGCCCGCGCCGCGCTGGCCGCGCGAAGGCCGGAGGCGGCGGGCCGCCTCGCCGCGCTCGCGCGCCGGGCCCAGGCCGCGGTCCTCCTCCTGCACGCGCAGACCTTCTTCGCGGCCTCGGGCCGCTTCGTGGTGATCTCCGGCTGGATCCCCGCCGAGGCCGCGGACGCGTTGCGCGCCTCGATCCTGGCGGCCACGGACGGGCGCGCGGTGGTCGAGACCGAGCGCCCGGAGGACCTCCCGCACGCGGCGGCGGACGCCGCCCGGATCCCGATCCTGCACCGGAACCCCCTGCTCCTGCGGCCGTTCCAGCGCCTGGTGCAGCTCTACGGGACCCCGTCGTACGGCGAGGTGGAGCCCACCGCCTTCTTCGCGCTCAGCTTCCTGTTGATGTTCGGCGTGATGTTCGGCGACCTCGGCCACGGGCTCGTGCTCTTCTCCGCCGGCTACTGCCTCTTCCGCTACGTGCCGCGCTTCCTCGACTACGGGATCCTGCTCATGGAAGGCGGCGCGGCGTCGGCCGCGTTCGGCGTGCTCTACGGCAGCTTCTTCGGGATCGAGGGGCTGCTCCCGGTGGTGTGGATGGAGCCGCTCGCCGACCTGCCGCGCTTCCTGACCCTCACCGCCGGGCTCGGCGTGCTCCTGGTGAGCGCGGGCCTGTTGTTGAACGTCTACAACAGCTGGCGGTCCGGGCAGAGGGTCGGCGCGCTGTTCGGTCCCCGCGGGCTGTTCGGGGCGCTCGTGTACTGGGTGCTCCTGGCCGTGCTCGCCCGCGCGTTCGTGCCCACCACCTGGGTGCTCCCGACGCGCGTGCTGGTCGCGTTGCTCGCGGTGCCGGCGGCGCTGCTCCTGGCCAAGCCCGCGATCGTGCGCCGGCTCGACCGGGGGCGCCCCGCCCGCCCGCCCGCCGCGGCGACGCCGCGCTGGCTGGCCGCGCTCGAGGGATCGGTGGAGCTGGTGGACGCCACCTTCTCGTACTTCGCGAACACGCTCTCGTTCCTGCGCGTGGCCGCGTTCGCGGCGGTGCACGCGGGGGTGTTCGTCGCGCTGTTCGCGCTGGCCGACACCCTGGCGCGGGTGTCGTTCGGGGGGGACGTCCTGTCGGTGGTGTCGCTGGTGGCCGGCAACGCGCTGGTGATCCTGCTCGAGGGCCTCACCGTGTCCGTGCAGGTGCTCCGGCTCGAGTACTACGAGTTCTTCAGCAAGTTCTTCCGCGGCGGCGGCGAGCCGTACCGGCCGCTGATGCTGGCCGCGGCGGCGGGAAAGGAGTCGCATGAAGGAGAGGAGCGGCAGACGCGCGCGCGGGCTGGTGCTGGCGGCGCTGCTGGTGGCGCCGCTCGCGCTGCTGGCGGTCCTGGGTCCGATGATCGCCCAGGCGGCGTCGCCGCCTGAGGCCGCCGGGGAGGGATCGCCGCCGGAGGTGCTGAAGTGGGGGTTCCTGGCCGCCGCCGCCGTGACCGGGCTGTCCGCGCTCGGCGCCGCCTACGCGGTGGCGGTGGTGGGAGGCGCGGCCATGGGCGCGGTGGCCGAGAAGCCGGACCTGGCCGGACGCGCGATCGTGTTCGTCGGCCTGGCCGAAGGCATCGCCATCTCCGGTCTGATCATCGCGAGCATGATCCTCGGGTACCTGACGTGAGCGCCGCCGGCGTCGTGTTGATCGGCACGCCAGAGGACGCGCGCGGCTTCCGCCTCGCCGGCGTCGCGGGCTGCGCGTGTGTCGATCGGCAGGACGTGGAGCGTGCGCTGGCGGCGTGGTCTGCGACCGGTGCGACGATGCCGGCTCTGGTTCTGGTCTCGGCACCGGTTCACGCGCTGG
>DATBIZ010000666.1:0-6549 GCA_036556645.1 Vicinamibacteria bacterium
CGTGGACCAGCTCGGCCTGCCCACCCGCGACCTGCCGAAGTTCTACGAGTTCATCTCGCGCCCGAACGGCATCATCCTGGTCACCGGCCCCACCGGCAGCGGCAAGACGACCACCCTGTACTCGGTGCTGAAGCACCTCTCCAAGCCGGACGTGAACATCATCACCATCGAGGACCCGATCGAGATGGTGTTCGAGGACTTCAACCAGGTGGCGGTGAAGCCGCAGATCGACATCACCTTTTCGAGCGCGCTGCGCACCGTGCTGCGGCAGGACCCGGACATCATCATGGTCGGCGAGATCCGCGACACCGAGACCGCCGAACACGCGGTCCAGGCCGCCCTCACCGGCCACCTCGTGCTCTCCACCCTGCACACGAACGACTCGCCCTCGTCCATCACGCGCCTGCTCGACCTGGGCATCCCGCACTTCCTGATCACCTCCACCCTGATCGGCGTGCTCGCCCAGCGGCTGGTGCGCGAGATCTGCGGCCACTGCGTCGAGGAGTACGTGCCGACGCCGGAGGAGGCCGCGCTGCTGCGCATGCCGGTGGACAAGCTGCAGCAGTACCGCTTCAAGCGCGGCCGCGGCTGCCTGCACTGCCGGCAGACGGGCTACGCGGGGCGCGTCGGCGTGTACGAGGTGCTGCCCATGTCCGACAAGGTGCGCGCGCTGGTCAGCGCGCACGCCGGCTCGCCCGAGATCTTCAAGGCCGCGCGCGAGGAGGGCCTGCGCACGCTGCGCGAGGCGGCGATCGAGAAGGTCTTCCGCGGGATCACGACCACCACCGAGATGGAGCGGGTGACCGGCAAGTGACGCCCGCCGCGCCTCGCCGATGCTGAGCCAGCGCCCCGCCAACGGCGCCGACCGCGACGGCGTCCGCGACAAGGTGGTGCTGATCACCGGCAGCGGCCGCGGCCTCGGCGCGCACCTGGCGCGCGCGGCCGCCGAGCACCGCGCGCGGGTGGTGATCAACTGCCGCGCCGAGGCCCGGCGCGCGGAGGCGCTCGGCCAGGACATCCAGAAGCGGGGCGGCCACGCGCTGGTCTGCCGCGCGGACGTGACCGACTACGGCGAGGCGCAGGACCTCGTGGCCGAGACCGTGCGCGCCTTCGGCCGCGTGGACGTGCTGGTCAACACCGTGGGGAGCTTCGCCTGGAAGCCGGTGGCGGAGACCGAGCCCGACGAGTGGCGCGCGATCGTGGCCTCGAACCTCGACTCGGTCTACCACATGTCGCGCCTGGTGCTGCCGCAGATGCGCAAGCACCACTGGGGCCGGATCGTGAACCTCGGCGCGGTCGGCGCCGAGCGTACGTTCGGCCACGCGAAGGTGGCCGCCTACTCCGCGGCCAAGGCCGCCGTGATCGCGTTCTCGAAGGCCCTCGCCCTCGAGGAGGCGCGCTGCGGGATCACGGTGAACGTGGTGTGCCCGGGCGTGCTCGCCGACGGCGACGAGACCGCACACGCGATCGAGCCGTCCTCGGACCGCATCCCCGTCGGCCGTCCGGGATCGCCGGAGGACGTGGCGAGGGCGGTGCTGTTCTTCTGCTCGCCCGCGGCGGATTTCATCACCGGCCAGGTCCTCGACGTCGCCGGCGGGTGGCGGCTCTGAGCGGGGCGCGGCGCTAGACTGGCCAGTCCACGGACCCATGCCGTTCCCCAGGAGCCCCAACCCATGCGCCTCCCCGACTCCCCCGCCCTCGTCGCGGTGTCTCTCGCCCTCGCCGCGATCCTGACCGGATGTGACGCTCCCTCGCGGGCGACGCCGGTGCAGACGCCCGCGGCTCCACCGACGCCCGTTCCCACGCCGACGCCGCTGCCCCCGGCCTCCCTGGGCTGCGGCTTGCCTCCGGTGGCGAACCCCGCGGTGGACTGCCCGCGCACCAGCGGGAGCTACCAGCACGTCGTCACCGAGGCGCTCCGGCGCCTGGCGGAGCAGAGCCCCGAGCTGTTCGACTTCGGCGACCGCCGCGGCTCGCTCGGCTACCTGATCAAGGACCATCCGGCGTACTACGAGGGCGTGCTCGCCCACATCCGCGCGCAGGGCGCCTGCGCGGTGTTCGACGGCGAGGAGATCGCGCTGAAGACGACCAACGAGTTCTCGGATCAGTACAAGATCATGACCTCCACCGGCCACGTGCAGACCGGGCCGTCGGTCTACCGGGCCACCTGCCGCCCGCCGGCCTTCTGAGCACCCCTGCCCGGAGGAGATACGGTGGCATTCGGTGCTCACCGGATTTCCGGGCAGGGGTACTAAGATCGACGGAGGGGACAGGCGGGACCGGCGATGCAGGCGCGCGACGAGAAGGACCGCCCCGTCCGGCTGCAGGCCGACGGGGTCACGCTCGACGGGGACCTCACGATGCCGGCGGGCGCCCGCGGCGTGGTGCTGTTCGCCCACGGCTCGGGGAGCAGCCGCCACAGCCCCCGCAACCGCTACGTGGCCCGCGTGCTGCGCGAGGCCGGCCTCGGCACGCTGCTGGTGGACCTGCTCACGCGCGACGAGGAGCGGGCCGAGGCGCGCACGGGGCACCTGCGCTTCGACATCCCGCTGCTCGCGCGCCGGCTGGGGGCCGCGATCGAATGGCTGGCCTGGGACGGTGAGACGCGCGGGCTCCCCGTCGGCCTGTTCGGGGCGAGCACGGGCGGGGGCGCTGCGCTGGTGGCCGCGGCCGAGCATCCCGGGTCCGTGCGCGCGGTCGTGTCGCGCGGCGGGCGCCCCGACCTCGCCGGCGACGCGCTGGCCAGCGTGCGCGCGCCGACGCTGCTGATCGTGGGCGAGCGCGACCACCCGGTGATCGCGATGAACCGCGACGCGCTGGCCCGGCTCGACTGCGAGAAGAGGCTCGAGATCGTGCCCGGCGCGACCCATCTCTTCGAGGAGAAAGGCACGCTCGAGCAGGTCGCGCGGCTGGCCGCGGGCTGGTTCGGGCGCGCTCTCAGGCCGGCGCCGGAGCGGTGAAGGCCGCGGCCATGTACCCCACGACGCGGCTCTTGTCCCCGCCCTCGACGTCGCCGCTGTCCGCGTAGCGCAGCACCTCGCCCCGCGTGGCGCCGAGAGCGCGCGCGGCCTTCATGGCGGCCGCCAGCGCTCCTCCGCCGCAGGCGTGCCCGCGATAGGCGTCGAGGCGGGCCATCAGGGCCGCGGCGTCGAGAGCGCCCACGCACTCGGTCACCCGCGCGTCGAGGTCCGCCGCGCGCGCCGCCGGCTGGTAGTGGCTCAGGTCGGTGGACGCGACGATCACCGCGTCCCTTCCCGCCAGCGCGGCCGCCAGCGCGGTGGCCGCCAGCTCGACCTCGGCCCGCGCCTGCGAGCCGAGCAGCACCGGCACGATCCGCACGTCCGGCACCACGCGCTGGAGGAACGGCAGCTGCATCTCGAGGGAGTGCTCCTCGCGGTGCGGCCAGGGGTCCTCCCGGATCCCGGGATCGGCGGCCAGCAGCGCGGCCGCGACGTCCTCGGCCACCCGCACCATCCCCAGCGGCGTCTCGAACGCGCCGTGGGCGTAGACGGCCACGCCGTCGAACGCGACGCGGTGCGAAGGGCCCACGAGCACCGCGGTCAACGACCGCCGGCCGCGCAAGAGCGCGTACGCCTGGGCGGCGACCGCGCCCGAATAGCGCAGGCCGGCGTGGGGCGCCACCAGGCCGACCAGCCGGCCGACCGGCTCCCGCGGCGCCGCCGCGGCCAGCCAGGCGTCCACCTCGCCCGCCAGCGCGGGCCGATCCCCTGGGTACCAGCTCCCCGCAACCGCGGGCTTTCGCACACGCGATGCCATGACTCCCCCGTGGAGGGACGTCACCGATACGCCCGGTAGTCTGCCTCGGGGAAGATCGCGTCGCGGTGCTCGAACTCACGCAGCCCCGATTCGTCGGTCGTCCCGGCCAGGAGGCCGTCGTAGAGCCGGGTGAAGCGCCCGAGGTGCTCGCGTACGCGGCGGCGCGCGTAGGCGACCGTGGTGCCCATCGTCATCATGAAGGGCCAGTCCGACGCCTGCGCCAGGAGCAGCTCGCGCGCGGCCTGGTCCAGGGCGCGGCGTTGGAGCCCGTCGGGCCGGTCGAACCGGCGGGCCAGCTCCACCATCCGTTCCGCGGCGGCGTCGAGGTGCGGCTGGATCCAGTCGTTCGCCGGGTTGAGCCAGACCTCGGTGTAGCCGCGCGCGCCCCAGGTGGACTGGGCCGGCTGCGCCACCACGCAGTCGGGATGGCGGTCCAGGTATTCGAGCGGCGTCACCACCTGCAGCGCGTCCTGCCGGGCCAGCCGCCGGAACACCTCCTCGAGGAACACCGGCCCTTCGAACCACCAGTGCCCGAACAGCTCCGCGTCGTAGGGGCTGACCACCAGCGGCGGGCGGTCCATGCCGGCGGCGCGGCGCCGCACCTGCTCCTGGCGGCTCGACACGAAGTGCCCGGCGTGCTCACGCGCGCGCGCCAGCGCCTCCTCGGGGGCGTAGGGATGCTTGCGCGCGAGGTCCACCCCGCCGGTGACGCGGTGGTACTTGAGCCCGACGCCGCGGCGGACGCCGCCGGGAGCCAGCGCGCCCAGCGCGGAGAGGGGCAGGTCCCAGGCCGCGTCGCGGTGGAACTCCCGATAGACCGGGTCGCCGGGGTATCCGGCCTCCGCGCTCCAGACCTGGTGCGAGGACTCCCGGTCGCGCCCGAAGAACACGACCCCGCCCGGCGAGAGGACCGGCGCCTGCGCGCCGTGCGGCGGCCGCGGGTGCGCGTGCGTCACCCCGTGCTCCTCGAGGAAGCTGAAGCGCACGCCGGCGGAGGCGAGGAACGCCTCCTGGCCGGGCGCGTACGCGCACTCCGGCAGCCAGAACCCCGCGGGCGCGAACCCGAGCTGCGCGCGCGAGTGCCCCATGCCCACCTCGACCTGTGCCCGCACCGCCTCCGGCACCGCGTCGAGCAGCGGCAGCACGGCGTGCGTCGCGGAGCAGCCCAGGATCTGCAGCGCCCCGTCGCCGGCGTGGCCGACGAACGCGGCCACCAGGTCGCGGGCGTAGGTCTCGCGGAACGACCGGCGGGCGCGCGCGAACAGGTCGCGGTGCATGGCGGCCGCCGCGGCGAACGCCGGCGCCTCGCGGCGCGTCCGTGCCACCTCGCTCTCGCTCAGCGCCGCCACGCGGTCGAGGTGCCGCTCGTACCGTCCGAGCAGCAGCGGGTCGCGCAGCATGGCCAGCAGCGTGGGCGACAGCGTCAGCGTGAGTCGGAAGGCGACGCCGTCGGCACGCAGCCGATCGAGCATCTCCAGCAGCGGCAGGTAGGTCTCGGTGATCGCCTCGAACAGCCAGGTCTCCTCGAGGAAGTCGGCGTGCTCGGGGTGGCGCACGTAGGGCAGGTGCGCGTGGAGGACCGGGCACCAGTAGCCTTCCGGCACGGCTAGCGCCGGCGCGTCAGGTCGCTCGAGGAGCCGGCCGGGCCGAGGTCGCTCGCCCCGCCGCGATCGCCACCGGCTCCCCGGCGGGCGCGGCGCCGCTGCTCGGCCGCGGAGAGCTCGCTCGAGCCGCCGGGCGGCGCGGACGCGGCGCCGGGATCGAGCACGTCGTCCACGTCCAGCTCCGCGCGGGCGAACGCCTCGAGCTCCTCCTCGGTGGGATCGTCGACCGGGATGTCGCCCAGCGCCGACGACTCGGGCGCGCGCGTCCGGTCGAAGGGGACGCGCCGGTCGGCGGTCGAGGGCGACGGGGTCGTCCGCGGCATGCGCACCGGGTTGCTGACACCCGCGGGACGGAACTCACCGGACGGGAGCAGCAGGCCGATCTCGGCGCGGTACTCGAGGCGGTGCGGCGGCACGTCCACGTACCAGCTCCGGGCGCCCTTGGGCAGCAGCACCATCAGCGGCCGGCCGCCGCCCGGGACCGTGATCCGGATGGCCATCCGGGCGAGCGCGGCCATGCGATGCCCGAGCTGCGCCTTCAGCTCCTCGAGGACGGCGGGGCTCAGGTCCCAGTGCACGAACAGCCGGCCGGGCGACTGCATCAGCAGCCGCACGCGGGTCTTGCCGTAGGTCGCGGGCAGGGCGAAGCTCTCGTCCCTCTCGGCGGCGGCGGTCGCTTACGCGGCCGGCCCGGCGGCCTCGGCGGGCGCGGAAACCGCCGGCTTGCGGCGTGGCGCGACCGCGCGCCGCGGCTGCTCGGGACGGAGCGCCGCGGCCGGAGCGGTGCGCGCGACGCGCGTGCGCTGCCTGGGCTCGGTCTGGGTGGTGGGCGGCGCGGTGGCGTCGCGCTTCGCGCGCGGGCGCGGCACGGACGGCGCGGAGGTCACCGCCGCCGTGGGCTCCACGCGCGCCGTACGACGCGGCTCGGCGGCGGGCCGGCGCGGCGCGCTCTCACGCGAGGTCGGCGCCATCCTCGCCGGCTTCGCCGCCGCCGCTGGCTTGCGAGCGATGCCGGCCGGCTTCGCGGATGTGGACCGCTTCGCGCGCGACGCCGGCTTCGCGGAGGACGGCGCACTCGCCGGCGCGGTCCGCCGCGTCGCGGGAGCCTTGCGGGCGCTGGATGAGGGCTTCGCGGCCTGTCCGCCCACGTTCGAGGAGCGCGGCTTCG
>DATBIZ010000667.1:0-3399 GCA_036556645.1 Vicinamibacteria bacterium
GTACTGCGAGGCGGTCGGCAAATGCGAGCCGTAGCGCAGCCAGTCGTGATAGGTCCAGGCGACCCGGCCCGCGTCGAGCGCGCGCACCACGTGGATGTCGCGGTCCGGCGGGTTGTGGTTCGGGAAGAACGCGACCGAGCCGTGCCACACCACGCCCAGGACGGTCAGGGTGACGAGCACGGCGCGGGAGCGCCCGCTCGCGAGCCGCCGCAGCAGCAGCGCGGTCAGGGCGCCGAGGGCCAGCGCCGCCGTTCCCAGCCGCGGCGCCGCCACCAGGAACGGGACCGGCGCCAGCCGGAAGAGGGCGACCGCGACGACCGCCGACGCGGCCGCCGTCACGCCGGCCCACGCCAGGCCCCCGCCCGCGACCAGCAGGAGGCCGCCCAGCAGCACCGGCACCGCCGCCACCACGGCCACCGCCGCCGCCGTGGGCCGCAGCCCGGCGGGAGCGGCGACCTCGACGTAGTCCACGAACAGCGTGGAGCGGCCGCGCCCGTAGCCGGGCAGGCGGTCGTGCGCGAGGCGCAGGTCGAGCGTCCTCGCGCCCGGCGGCACGCCGAGCGCGAACGCGTCACGCCGCCAGGGGCCCGGGCGCAGGAACACGCGCGCGGGCGCGCCGCCGACCACGGACGCGTCGAGCACGGCCCCGTCCGGCGCGGAACCGCGCACGGTCAGCGCGATTTCGCCCGAGCGCGCCGCGAACGGGAGCCTGACCCGCGCGTGCGCGTCGAGCTCCTGGTGATAGAACGGCAGCTTCCGCTCCGGCGCGTTCTCGGCGTCCACGTTGACCCGGTGCGTGCGCGCGGCCGCGCCCGCGAGCATGTGGCCGGGGTGGCCGCCGCCCAGCTCCAGGCGCACCGGCCGCGTGAAAGGACGGGCGGCCAGGGCCGCCGCCAGCGCGGCCGGCGCGAGGAGCGTGGCGCCGGCGAGAGCCGGCCCGAGGACGCGTCGGGTCAGCGGTCCGCGACCTCAGGCCGCGGCGCGCGCGCGGGGCTGGCCGCGATATCGGTAGGTGGCATATCCGACGATCAGGCCCAGCAGCGAGCCGGGCAGCATGACCTGCCAGTAGTAGCCGGTCATGTACGCGATGAACGAGGCCAGGATGGCGCCGACGACCAGCCCCACGGCGAGGCCGGCGGCCAGGGAGCGCAGCCTGCCCGCCACGAGCCCCACGATGAGGCCGGTCAGGATCCCCTTGACCGTCGATCCCACGACGATGCCGGTGATCCCGGGAGCGACCTCCGGCGCGGAGATCAGCGCGCTGAGGCCGTCGAAGATCCCGAGCAACCCGCCGAGCAGCATCCCGAACACCGGCTTGTTCATGTGTTCCTCCACACCCTCCACTTACGCGGACGCCCGGCGCTCCTTTAGACGCGCGCGAACACCGCCAGCAGGACCCGCATCAACAGGTAGGCCGTGACGAGCGTGATCGGGACGCGGTACTTGGAGGCCACGCGGCCGGCGCGCTCCAGCGGCCCTTCGCGATGGGCGGCCACCGGGTCCGCGGAGAGGAAGCGCGACACGTCGTCGGCGAGCGCGGCGACGGAGCCGTATCGCTCGGCGGGATCGTCCGCGGAGGCCTTGGCCGCGACCGCCCGCAGCGCGCGCGGCGCGTCGTCCTCGCGCGTCTCGAGCAGGAAGCGCAGCATCGCGCCCAGCGCGTAGACGTCGGCCCGTTCGTCCAGCGCGTCCACCTCGCCGCGCGCCTGCTCCGGCGCCATGAAGCCCGGCGTGCCCAGCACGGCGCCGCGGCGGGTGCGGGTGGGCGCGTCGGCCAGCGCCGAGCCGAGGGCGACGGTCTCGCTCCGCGCGCCGGGGGGCGAAACCGGGGCGGCCTCCCGCGCCGGCGCGGCGGCCACCTCCTTGGCCAGCCCCCAGTCGAGCACCAGCACCTCGCCGAACGGGCCGACCATCACGTTCGCGGGCTTCAAGTCGCGGTGGAGGACGCCCTGCGCGTGCGCGAAGGCCACCGCCTCGCAGACGCGCTCGAACAGGCGGAGCAGGGCGGAGAGCGAGCGCTCCTCGCGCGCGTGCGCGTCGAGGCGCCTTCCCCGCACGAGGCGCATCACGTAGAACACGCGGCCGTCCGGCAGCGTGCCCACGTCGTGCACGGGCACCAGGCCGGGATGCTCGAGCCGCGCCAGCACGCGCGCCTCGGTGCGCAGCCGGGAGACCGTGCCCTCGCCCTCGGCGGCCATCACCTTCAGCGCGACCTCGCGGTCGAGCGCGCGGTCGCGGGCGCGGAAGACCGTGCTCATCCCGCCGCGGCCGAGCACGCCCCGCAGCTCGTACCGCGTGCCGGAGAGGTCCGGGTGGTCGGCCGCCTCGCGCAGGCGGTCGAGCGCGGCGTCCGAGAGCCAGGTCACGCGGGGTCCACGCCGAGCAGCGCGCGCGCCTCGGCCCGGAACTCGCGCTCGGTGGCGCACTGCTCGCGCAGGCACCGCAGCACGAGCGCGCGGAACTCGCGGCGCATCGCCGCCAGGTAGTTCGTCACCTGCGTCACCGGCTGGCCGATCGCCCGGCCGATCTCGGCGTACGTGGGCCGTTCGCGGTCGTCCTCCGGCTCCAGGTCGTAGCGCCGGAAGGCCTCGAACGCGGCCTCGCGGCCCCGCTCCGCGGCCTGGCGGCGCAGCGCCTCCACCGCCGACGAGAACACGCTCCGCACCCACTCGCGGTGGAAGTACTCCTCCATGTCGGCATCCGGCGCCGCGGGGTGCAGGCGCAGCTCGCCCTCCGCCGTGGCGAAGTCGAGGGAGAGGGGCGGCGCGTCGCCGCCGCGCGCAGCGGCGACGTGGAGGAGCGGCGCCGCGCCTTCGGGGTGCTGGTCGAGAGCCACTGGAAGCCGGTCTACAAGTACCTGCGCCTGCGCTGGAGGGTCTCGCCCGAAGACGCCGAGGACCTGACCCAGGGCTTCTTCGCCCGCGCCTTCGACAAGCGCTTCTTCGACCGCTTCGACCCCGCGCGCGCGCGCTTCCGCACTTTCCTGCGCACGTGCCTCGACGCCCACGCCGCGAACGAGCGCGCGGCCGCCCGGCGGAAGAAGCGCGGCGGCGACGCCCCGCCCCTCTCCCTCGACTTCGCCACGGCCGAGGGCGAGCTGCGCCGGCACCCCGCGGCGCCGGACGCCGACATGGAGGAGTACTTCCACCGCGAGTGGGTGCGGAGCGTGTTCTCGTCGGCGGTGGACGCGCTGCGCCGCCAGGCGGCGGAGCGGGGCCGCGAGGCCGCGTTCGAGGCCTTCCGGCGCTACGACCTGGAGCCGGAGGGCGACCGCGAACGGCCCACGTACGCCGAGATCGGCCGGGCGATCGGCCAGCCGGTGACGCAGGTGACGAACTACCTGGCGGCGATGCGCCGCGAGTTCCGCGCGCTCGTGCTGCGGTGCCTGCGCGAGCAGTG
>DATBIZ010000668.1:0-3949 GCA_036556645.1 Vicinamibacteria bacterium
GCGAGCAGGTCGCGGTCCATGGGCACCAGGCCGTTCTCGGCGTCCCGGCCCAGGATGTTGCACAAGAGCCGGCGGAAGTACTCGTGCCGCGGGTACGAGAGGAAGCTGCGCGAGTCGGTGACCATGCCCACGAAGCGCGCCAGCAGGCCCATGTTCGAGAGCGCCTCGATCTGGCGCTCCATGCCGTCCTTCTGGTCCATGAACCACCAGGCGCTGCCGAACTGCATCTTGCCGGGCACCGAGCCGTCCTGGAAGTTGCCGATCATCGTCGCCATCAGCTCGTTGTCGCGCGGGTTGTTGTTGTAGAGGATCGTCTTGGCGAGCCGGTCGGCGCGGTCGAGGCGGTCCAGGAAGCGCGAGAGCGGCCGCGCCTGCTCGAAGTCGCCCATGGAGTCGAAGCCGGTGTCGGGGCCCAGCTTCGCGAGCAGCCGCGTGTTGTTGTTGCGCAGCGCGCCCACGTGGAACTGCTGCGCCCAGCCGCGCGCGTGGTCCCAGAGCGCCATCTCGTGCAGCAGCGCCGACTTGAACTTCGCGGCCGCCTCCGCCGCCACCGGCCTCCCCGCCCGCGCCGCCTCGAACGCGCCCCGCACGTCGGCCTCGGCGTAGTCGTCGGCGTAGAGGCGCTCGAGCCCGTGGTCGGACGCGCGGCAGCCCGTCTCGTGGAAGAAGTCGTGCCGCCGGCGCAGCGCGCCGAGCAGGTCGTCGTAGCTGGCGACGTGCGTGTTCGCCGCCGCGGCCAGCTTGTCCACCCACGCGTTCCAGGCGGCCGCGTCCTCCACCCCGAGCGCCTTGTCCGGCCGCCAGGTGGGGAACAGCCGCGCCCCCGGGCTGCCGGCCCGCGCGTGCGCGAGGTGCGGCTCCAGCGAATCGGTGGGATCGTCGGTGGAGCAGACCGCCACCACGCGGAACTGGCGCAAGAGGCCCTGGGCGGTGAACTCGTCGGTCTGCAGCAGCTCGTGGCAGCGGTCGTAGACCACGCGCGCGGAGCGGCCATCGAGCAGCGTGCCGGTGATCCCGAAGGGCCGCCGCAGCTCCAGGTGGGTCCAGTGGTACAGCGGGTTGCGCAGGGTGGCCGGCACGGTCTGCGCCCAGGCCTGGAACTTCTCCCAGTCCGACGCGTCGCCGGTGATCAGGCGCTCCGGCACGCCGTTGCTGCGCATCGCGCGCCACTTGTAGTGGTCTCCCTCCAGCCAGATCTCGGTGAGGCTGCGGAAGCGGTGGTTGCCCGCGACCTGGGCCGGCGGGAGGTGGCAGTGGTAGTCGAGGATGGGCAGGTCCCGCGCGACCTCGTGATAGAGCGCGGCGCCGGTGCGCGTCTCGAGCAGGAAGTCTTCGTCGAGAAAGGTCCTCATCGCCACCTCGGGAGTGTGCGTACGGTAGCACGCCTCTCTGGTGGCGCGCGCGAACGGCCGCGCGCGCGTCAGCCGCGCGTAGCCGCGATCCGCGCCAGGCGGAACCCCACGTCGTCGAGCATCACCCGGCCGCGCGGCGTGCGGTCGAACACGAAGCGGACCCGCCGCAGGCGGGCGGGGTCGAGCGCCGGGTTGGCCGCGGCGAAGTCCGCGAGCGGGAAGTCGAAGGTCTGGAACACGGGCTCCGAGCGCGGGGCGCGCGAGAGCACCGAGGACTTCAGCAGGCGCGCCGGGACCTGGCGCGGAAGGCGGCGGACGTGGCTCAGCGGCAGGCGCGCGGCGCGGCCCGCCGCGTCCTCGACTTCGACGGTCAGGTCCACCGCCTCGTCCGCCCCCACCACCGCGTCGGCGAGGCGGAAGGTGAAGCTGCCGTCGGCAGCGAGAGGCAGCGCGCCCGCCGGCCACTCCACCTGGTACCGGGGGGCGACGCCGGCACTCGGGCCCCAGCCCAGGAACACCGCGCGCGTCGGCAGCCAGCCCGACTTCATGCGCACGGGGCCCTCGCGCCACTCGGAGAAGCCTTCGCCGACGGCGCGGCCGCCGGGAACGGTGATGGTGGTGGGGTCTACGTCCCGCTCCGAGGCGATGACGAGGCGGGTGGTCGAGTCCTGATACTGCGTCACGTAGGTGGTGGCCGGCAGCCACGGCGCGGCGAGCGCCGGATCCTGGAACACCGCGCGATAGCGTGTGAGGCCGGCCAGCGTCGCCTCGAGGAACGCGGACACGTAGACCTGCGCGATGCGCTGCTGGTCCGCGGACGGCATCAGGGCGCGCACGTTCAGGAAGAAGTTGCCGGGGCCGATGCCGTCCCAGCGGCCCCAGCGGGAGTTGAACTGGCCGTGGTTGGCGCCGCGCACGTAGACGCCGGCCTTGAACCAGTCGCCGCCGGTGAAGCGCACGCGTTCGTACTGGCGTGCGCCGCCGTAATACGGCACCGGCACGTCGTGGCTGCCGTGCAGGACCAGGTAGTTCACGTCCTCGAGGACCGGCGGCGTGCCGCCCGGGTTGTAGCTTCCCGCCACCGGCGCGAACGCGACCACGGAGCGGATGCCGAAGCCGCCGTCGAGGGCGACGCGGCCGTCCCCCGGCAGCACGGCCAGGCGGTTGAGCACGGTCGCGGCGGCCACCGCGTCGCCGCCGAGGGAGTGGCCGATCAGCGCCACGCGGTCGAGGTCCACCCTTCCCGCGAACGGATGGCCGTCGCGCGCGTTCCACTCGCGCCAGAGGCGGAGGTGCTGCAGGAGCAGCCACGCGCGCGCCCGGTCCTCGTCGCGCAGCCCGATCTCGGGCAGGCGCACCAGGTCCGCGAACGAGAAGTTCAGGAAGTTCTGGTCCACGGACACGACGATCGAGCCGCGGCTCGCGAGCAGCTCCGCCAGGTACGCATAGCCGTCGTCCGAGTAGTGCTCCGCGAGGTGGTTGCCGTGGACGATCAGCACCAGGGGACGAGGGCCGGGCGCATCCGGGTAGAACACGCGGCCCTGCAGCGGCAGCCGCGTCGCGTCGAAGCCCCAGTACCGCGTGCGCGCCCATCCGGGCACGCCGTCCCACCCGCTCATCACCCGCGACGCGTCCACGGAGGAGGTGCGCAGGCCGACGCGGGACCCGAACTCCGGACGATGACGGTCGGTACCGCTGCCGTAGGTCAGGGTCAGCACGCGATGCGGTCCCCGGGTGGCCGGATCGGCGAGCGGCGCCGTGGGCCGGCGCCCGCCGGCCTCGTCCCGCGCCGCCACGTCGCCCGGCCCCTCCCAGAGCAGCCACGTCACGATCGCGGCGAGCAGCGCGCCGCCGAGCAGCAGCATCAGGCCACCCGTCCGGCGCACCCCGGGCTCGGACCGCCCCACAAGGGGGATCGCGCCGCCGATCAGCGACGACACCGTGACCGCCACGCCGGCGGTCAACAGGATGCCGTAGCCGCCCAGCCCGTGCGGCATCAGCAGGAACACCCCGACCAGCGTCAAGGACGCCCAGATCCAGGTCCACGAGATGCGGCCGGCCGCGCGGACGGCGAGGGTCAGGGCCGCCGCCACCGCGCCCGCCACTCCCGCCATCGCCGCGATCGTGATCAGCCCGGCCGGGTTCGGCTCCGGCGCGGCCACGATCAGGTAGGCGGTGACCGACAGCACGGACGCGACCGCGACCAGCAATCCGGCGGCGGCCGCGCGGCCGGTCGTGGAGGGCAGTCCCCAACCCCCACGTCGCGCGCGAAGCGGTGACGCGACGTCCGGTACGGGGGGAGTGGCCGGCGCGAACACGTCGCGCGCCACCGTCGGCGGCGTCGGCAAACGGGTGGCTCCGGGAGGGAGACGGGGAATTCTAGCGCGCGGCGGCCCCGGCGGAAACCGTGGCCTGAGGGTCACCGCGGCGGCCTGGCCGGTATCTCGGCCTGAACGGCTGGCGGGGGGCCCGGGGCCCACGCGTCACGGCTGGTGTCGACGCGTCCGGCCGAACCAACCGGGGCGCGTGGCCGTCACCGGGGCCTCCGCCGCGGCCGCCGCGGCGGCCGTGGGCGTGAGGATCACCTGGAAGGAGAC
>DATBIZ010000669.1:0-3651 GCA_036556645.1 Vicinamibacteria bacterium
CCACAGGGCGGCCGTGGTCCACGCGGACGGCCGGACGCTCGCGGGCAGGCGGCGATGACGCAGGTAGACCGCGGACAGCCCGAGCACCGGCAGCATCACCGCCTGCGCGATGCCGCCGGCCACCACCATCGCCACCGGCGACTCCAGGAAGAGGTAGAGGCCCACGGGGAGGACCGTGAGCAGGAACACGAACCCCTGGCGGAAGCGGCGCCGCCGCCGCGCGTCCTCGCGCGCGAAGTAGCCCAGGATCCGGCACATGTCCGCGAACATGCGCGTCTGCGCCGCGGTGCTCGCGAAGATCGTGCCGTACAGCGTGGCCAGCGCGCCCGCGTAGAAGAGCCACAGCGCCCATCCGCCGAGCGTCTGCGTGTAGATGTTGGAGAGCACCGGGATCATGTCGCGCGAGGCGGGCACCAGTCCCATCCCGTGCAGCACGCCCGCGCCGAGCAGGAAGAACGCGACGGTGGCCACCGTGTAGATGACCATGGAGGCGACGATGTCCACGTGCATCACGCGGATCCACCCGCGCGCGCGCCGCTGCCAGTCCGCGCTGCCGTCGGCGGGGCCGGTGAAGCGCGCGTAACCCTTCTCCACGCACCAATACGGGTACATGAACAGCTCGGAGGCGCCCACGCCCGTGATCCCGAAGACCGCGACCGCGGTGGCCAGGCCCGCCGCCGGCAGCTCCAGGCGCAGCCCGTCCGCCACCCCTCCCCAGGAGAAGTACCGGGGCATGCGCACCAGGATCGCCGCG
The DNA here is from genome assembly GCA_036556645.1 of Vicinamibacteria bacterium. Classification (GTDB taxonomy): domain Bacteria; phylum Acidobacteriota; class Vicinamibacteria; order Fen-336; family Fen-336; genus DATKEG01. The sequence goes on from DATBIZ010000669.1 coordinate 755, forward strand.
GCCAGCACGGTGAGCATGGTGAACAGCCCCACCTTCACGAAGGCCAGCCGCTCGACGCGCGCGTAGCCGCCCCCCATCAGCAGCGCCAGGCTGAGCGCGAGGAACACGAACACCCACCCGCGGATCGGCACCGCCGGCACGAGCAGGTGCATCACCTGCGACACCCCCCCGTACATGCCGCCGACCTGCAGCATGGTCACGAGCACCATCGCCGCCCAGGCCCAGAGCACCCAGCCCGCGCGCAGGCGCGGGCCGGGCACGAGGTCGAGCGCTTCCAGCCCGGTCTGCCCGGTGGCGATCGTGAAGCGCCCCAGCTCGGCCTGCACCACCGGCTTGATCAGGCAGCTCAGCACGATGATCCAGAGCGCGGCGTAGCCGACCTGCGCGCCCAGGGTCGTGGTCGCGATCAGCTCGCCCGAGCCCACGATCGAGGCGGCGAGCACCATGCCCGGCCCGATGCGCCGGAAGGACTGCGCGAGCGTGCGCGGCGGCTCCGCCACGTCGCGGGGATCGAGCCGATAGGGATCGAAGGGCTCCGCGGCTTCGGCCGGCACCGCGGCGGGCGGCGCCGGGTGCGCCGCGCTCACGCCGGCGCCGCGGCTGCCAGCAGGTCGCCGGCGGCGTCGAAGTCGCCTTCCGGCGTGAGCGGCCACGGGCGGGGCGGGGCCAGCACGCTCAGCTCCGGGCGCCCGTCCACCTCCCGCGCGAACGCCTCCGAGGCCACGAAGCGGTCGAGCGCCAGCGTGCTGCGGATGCGCACCACGCGCGCCTTGGCCGGGTCCACGCCCGCCAGCCGCGCGGCCGCCCCGATGCACTCGGCGTCGGTGTCGAACTGCAGCGGGATGCGCGCGGTCGAGGGCGTCAGCGCCGAGAGCGCGTTGGTGTAGGTGACCCGGCGGTCCATGGCGGCCACCAGGCGCGTGGAGACCACGTCCGCCAACCCCAGCCCGATCGCGTTGCCGTGCGACTCCGGGGTCAGGCTCCGCGCGTAGATCGCGCGCGCCCGGGCCGTGGTGGAGGCGAAGGGCCGCCCGTCCACGCCGCGCCCGATCACGTTGGTGTCCATGCCGGCGCCGCTGATGTTCTTGCCGATCTCGTCCACCACCAGCACGTCGATGTCGTCGAACGGCAGCGAGGGCATCCAGGCGCGGGCCTGCGCGAGCAGCACCGGCTCGCGCTCGTCGATCCGCGCGGCCGGAAAGGCCTCGACGTTCGCCAGGCGGTGGTGCCCGTCCTCGACCAGGGCCACGCAGCCCCACAGCGGCAGGCGGGCGCGCACCACGCGCGCCGCCTCCACGATCGCGCGCTCGTAGCCGAGGCTCTGCGCGGCGCGGTGGCAGGTGGCCGCGCCGTCGAACTTGCCCAGGCCGATCGCGCACATCTTGGTGAGGCCGCTGCCCAGGCGCGGGCTCTCGAAGTCGGTGTGCGGCTTGACCCGGTTGATCAGCACCACGCCGTCGGCCTCGCGGGCCTCGCGCGCGGTGAAGACCGGCACGCCGTCCACGGTGCGCCCGAGCTCCACCACGTCCATGGACGGCCGGATGGGCGCGCCGGCGCTGTCTTCGGTGACGCCGAGCGTGGCCAGCACGTCCGCCTGGCCCTCGGCGGTGGCGCCGCCGTGGCTGCCCATGGCCGGCACCAGGAAGGGCTGCGCCCCGCGCCCGCGCAGCCAGTCCACCACCGCGCGCACGACCAGGGGCAGCCGGTCGATGCCGCGGCTGCCCACCGCCACCGCCACCCGGCACCCGTTGCCCTCGAGCGCGTGCAGGCCGGCCTCGAGCTGCGCGCTCGTCGCCGCCGCGGGGTCTTCGAGCGCGTGGCTCTGCAGGCGCGCCTGCACGAGCATCTGCGCGGGCAGCGTGATCACTTCAGCAGCGGGAGCTTCACCGGCTTGCCGCCCTTCTCCGCCGAGAGGTCGGCGGCCAGGCACAGCTCCATGGTCTTCTGCGCGTCGAACACGTTCAGGTGCGTCTCGCGGTCCCGCAGGACCGAGTCCACCAGCTCGTCGATCTCGTCCTGGAACGGGTGATGGCTCACGTCGGCGGTGTCCGGCATGATGCAGTCGATGCGGATGGCGGCGCTGCCGCTGCCGTAGATCGCCTCGTGCAGCTTGACGTCCGGGAACGGGTTGGCCTTGCGCAGCGCGCCCAGGTCCACCGGCTCGCCCTTCGGGTCCCAGGTGATCAGCGTGTCGCGGAGCGCCGCCTGGTCGCCCATCAGCTCCACGCCGAAGGTGTAGGGCAGGAGGAAGTCGGTGGAGCTGGTCAGGTGGCCGAGCGCCTTGCCCTGCATCTTCAGGTTGGCCTCGATGGTGGTCGGCCACTCGTAGCCCTTGGTGTAGCGCGTGTGGTACGCGCTCACCTCCACCGGCTCCAGGCCGCTCAGCCAGCGCAGCGCGTCGGCGGCGTGACAGCCGGCGGCGAGCAGGTGGCTGCCGCCGGTCTTCTTCTTGCGCACCCAGTCCCAGCCCGCGTACCAGTCGGTGACGCGGGAGAGGTACTGGCAGCGCACGAAGCGGATCTCGCCCAGCCGCCCCGACTGGCGCAGCCAGTGCACGAAGCGCAGGTACGGGTTGTAGTGCAGCTCGAAGGACACGATGGTCTTGATTCTCCCCTTGCGCACCGCGTCGCGCAGCTTCTTCAGCTCGCCGGTGTCCATGGCCGTCGGCTTCTCGAGCACGATGTGCCTGCCGGCCTTGGCCGCCGCCACCGCCTGCTCCGCGTGCATGTGGTTGGGGGTGGTGATGGAGACGATCTGCACGTCGTCTGCCTCGAGCAGGTCCTGGTAGCGCTTCGTGAAGCGCGCCTCGGGCACCTCCACCCCGTAGCGGGCCAGGTTCGCCCGCACGCGCCCCTCGTCGCGCCCGTGGAGCCAGGTGAGGCGCGTGTGCGGGTTCT
>DATBIZ010000670.1:0-2751 GCA_036556645.1 Vicinamibacteria bacterium
GGTCTGCTGCAGCGCGCCCAGCAGCGCCGAGACGGAGGCGGAGGGGTGCGCCTGCCGCAGCACCGCGAACGCGCCCGCCACGTGCGGAGCCGCCATGGAGGTGCCGGCGAACGTCGCGAACAGCTCGCCCGGCACCGAAGAGGTGATCGAGGAGCCCGGCGCGAACAGCGACAGCTGCGGTCCGGCGTTCGAGAAGGGCGACACCGCGTCGGCCTCGGTGGTGGAGCCCACGCTGACCGCCGCCGAGAGGCACGCGGGCCAGGACAAGGCACCGGTCGCGCCGCCGTTGCCGGCGGACACGACGGTCGCGATCCCCACGCCGCGCAGGTTCGCGACCTGCGCCGCGAGCTGGGGGTCGTCGGCGTCGCAGGTGGACGCGTAGAGCCCGGATCCCAGGCTCAGGTTCACGGCGGCGATCGCGTGCTCCGCGCGCCGCTCGTACACGTGCTCGAGCGCGGCGCCGATGTCGCTCGAATACGCCCGGGCGCAAGGCACGGCCTCGCCCGGCGAGCACTCCGTCTCGGGATGGAAGACCTGGATGGCGGCCAGGCCCGCGCCGCGGGCCACGCCCGAGAAGGAGGATCCCGCGCCCACGGCGATGCCGGCCACGTGCGTGCCGTGGCGGCAGATCGAAGGCGTGAACGCGCAGGGCACTGCGGCGCCCGCGCCGGCCTGCGTGGCCAGGCCGTTCGGGCAGCCGCCGGGACGCGCGAAGCACGCCTCGTCCACGACCTTGCCGGCCAGGAACGAGTGCCCGCCGTCCACGCCGGTGTCGAGCACCGCCACCACGTGGCCGGCGCCGTCCCGCCCGCCCGCCCACGCCGCCGGTGCCTGCACGAGCGGACCGCTCTCCGCGAGCTGGGGGGCGGCCAGGCGGTCCTCGGTGACCTGGAGCACCTCGTCGTCCGCGAGCAGCGCCTGCAGGCTCTCGGCGTCGGCCTCGAGCGCCACGAATGGCACCGTGCGGAACTCCCGCCGCACGTGCGCACGGCGGCCGGCCAGCCGGCCGAGGACGCGCCCGCGCGTCTGCGCGATCTCGGAGCGCAGGGCGGCCAGCGCTGCCGGCGAGGCGCCGCGGGGCGCGCGCGCGCCGGAGGGCAGGCGCAGCTCGACGATCACCGGCACCGTCCCTTCCCGCCCGGCCCGCTCATGGAGGGCGGCCATTCCTTCGGTCCGCGGCGCCGCACCGCGCGCGCTCGGAGGCGGCGCGAACGAGGCGGCCGCCGCGGCCGCGGCCGCGGCGCAGAGGCGGGTGGCCCGCCCCACGGTGGCCCGGCGGCGCATCAGGTGTGGCGGCGGTGCCAGAACAGCCACTTGTCGCCGTGGAGCACGACGCTCTGCAGGGGCACGCCGCTGAGACGAGCGACCGCCGCGCGCGACGGCCGGATCCCGGTCCAGGCGCGGTCGAACAGCCCACGCGGCCCGCTGCGGTCCAGCTTCTCCGTCACCCAGCGGCGCATCCGCGACACCGGCAGCAGGGCCGACCGCCACCCCCGCGGCGTCAGCGTGAAGGCGACCAGCCCTCCCCGCCGCGCCACCCGCTGCATCTCCTTCAGGTAGCTGCCGAGGACGTCTTCGGAGGGCAGGTGCTGGAACACGCAGTAGGCGAGCACCAGGTCGGCGCTGCCGTCCGGCATCCCGGCCAGGCTCTTTCCGTCGGCGTGGTGGAACGTGGCGTTGGGCAGCGGCAGCTCGCGGGCCTTGGCCAGCATCTCGGCCGACAGGTCGAACGCGTGCACCTGCCCGACCTCGGGCGCGATCGCGCGGGTCAGGCGTCCGACGCCGCAGCCGATCTCGACGACCACGTCGGCCGGCTTCGGCTCGTAGCCCACCGCCGCCTTGAGCTCGCCCCAGATCCGTACGCCGGAAGCCCAGAACTCCTGCAGGTCACGCCCGGCGTACGGGCCGTAGGACGAGACGTACCAGAACGCGTTCTCCTGCGCCTTCTCGTCCCAGAACCGGCGGCTCTTCTCCAGGGTCATCGTGCGCAGGGGTCCCCGATCGGGCAAACCACGAAGTTAGCCGGCGCGGCCCGGACAGTCAATCGTGCCCCCGGCGAGCCGCCCCGGCGGGCCGGTTCACGCCGGCGCCCAAACACCGGCGCCCGGGATACGCTGGGCACGTGATGCCCGCACGTCGTGGCCTGCGCGCGGCGCGAGAGGCCGGGGCCCTCCTCGACCGGCTGGCCAGCCGGTACGGCTACCGTTTGGTGGCCACCTCCAGGCTCTTCGACTGGCAGCTTCGAGACGACGGAGCCGCCCACGGGACGTCCGCGCTCTCCCCCGAGGCCAGCGCGTACCTGCGGCGCGGCCACCCCCGCCTGCGGGAGCTGGCCGCGCGCTACGCCGCGGCCGACGCGGCCGTGACCACGGCCACGGTGTGGACCGACGCATACGTCTCCGACGACGATCTCCGCTGTTTCCGGGGGGACAACGCCTACGTCTGGCAGGTCCGCCACGTCGCCGAGGTCCAGTACGCGCTGGTCGCGTATTACCTGAAGACGCTCGACCGCCATGGCTTGCTGGAGCGCCTCGAGGAGGACGGCGCCTTTGGCGCGTTCACGTTCGGTGTCGATGGGCGGCTCGTCAGCCGCGACCTGCTCGATTCGGTGAGCGAGCTGCTGTTCCTGGACCGGCACCTCGGCCTCGCGACCCGCGCCGGCCTGAGGGTGCTCGACGTGGGGGCCGGCTACGGCCGTCTGGCGTGCCGCGCGGCGGCGGCGCTGGACGGGCTCGGCCACTACTACTGCAC
>DATBIZ010000671.1:0-2527 GCA_036556645.1 Vicinamibacteria bacterium
CGGCGCGCGCGAGATCATGCGCAGGCGGATCTCGGAGCGCGACGAGTAGAAGGCGTGGCCGAGCGGCCGGCCGCGCGGGCCGATCACGCGCACCACCGCGCCGGGGCCCGCGCCGTCGTGCCGGGCCACGTCGGTGCGGAACACCCACGGATGCCCGCGCAGCACGCGCGCCTCTCCCTTGGAGGTGACGACCACGGCGGGCTCCGGCATGGAGCCATACTACCCGCCGCGTGCGCGAGGGCCGTCCGCTCAGGCCGGCGTGGCGGCGGGGACGGGGTCGGGCTCGGCGCCGCTCGGCTCGTCGCCGGCCGTCTCGTCCGCGACCGCGGCCGTCGAGGCCGGCGTCGCCTCTGCCGCCGCCGGCCCGGGGGCCGCCGCGAGCACCAGCGCGCCGGGCGCCGCGGGCGCCTGCACGTCGCCCTCGAGCACGGCGCCTTCCTCGATCGAGAGGCGCTCGGCCGCGAACACGCCGCGGGCGCGCGCGCTCGCGGTCACGCGCAGGGTCTCCGCGCGCAGCTCGCCCTCGAAGTCGCCCTCGAGCTCCACCACGCTCGCCTGCACGCGCGCGCGCATCCGGCTGCCCGCGGCCACGTGCAGCCGGCCGGTGAGGCGCAGGTCGCCGTCGAGCGAGCCCAGCACGATCAGGTCGTGCCCGGCGACGGTGCCGGTGAACGACACGTGGCGGTCGAGCAGGGCAGAGGTGGGGGAGGGAAGGGACATGAGGCCTCCTGGGGTTCGCGGAACCGCCTATACTCTGGAGGAAATCACCCGCGTCTCTCGTGCGATCGCTCACATGGCACTGCCCCTGATCATCGGTTCCGACCACGCCGGCTTCGAGCTGAAGGAGCGCCTCAAGCGCGAGCTCGATCGTCTCGGCGTCCAGTACCAGGACACCGGGCCGTCCTCCGCGGACGCGGTGGACTACCCCGACTTCGCCCACCGCGTGGCCGAAGCGGTGAGCCGCGGCGAGGCCGAGCGCGGCCTGCTGGTGTGCGGCAGCGGCCAGGGCATGGCCATGACCGCCAACCGCCATCACGGCGTGCGCGCCTCCGTGCCCTGGAACGAGGAGACGGCGCGCTTGAGCCGCGAGCACAACGACGCCAACGTGCTCGCGCTCGGCGCGCGCACGCTGCCCGAAGGCGAGCCCGAGAAGATCCTGAAGACCTGGCTCGAGACGCCGTTCTCCGGCGGCCGTCACGAGCGCCGCGTCCGCAAGATCGATCCGCAGTAGCATGGATGGCCCCTGACGCCTGGCCCGGAGTGAGGACGCGAACCCGATGATGGACAACCTCTCGCGCACCGATCCCGAGGTCGCCGACGCCGTCCGCAACGAGACCCGCCGCCAGGGCCGGCAGCTCGAGCTGATCGCCTCCGAGAACTTCGTCTCCGAGGCGGTGCTCGAGGCGCTCGGCACCGTGCTCACGAACAAGTACGCCGAGGGCTACCCCGGCAAGCGGTACTACGGCGGCTGCGAATACGTGGACGTGGTGGAGAGCCTGGCCATCGAGCGGCTCAAGCGCCTGTTCGGCTGCGATCACGCCAACGTCCAGCCGCACGCCGGGGCGCAGGCCAACACCGCGGTCTACCTGGCGGCGCTCAAGCCGGGCGACACCATCCTGGGCATGAACCTCTCGCACGGCGGGCACCTCACGCACGGCCACCCGCTGAACTTCTCCGGCCGCATGTTCAACGTGGTGCCGTACGGCGTGCGCAAGGAGGACGAGCGCATCGACTACGAGCAGATGGCGGCGCTCGCGCGCGAGCACCGGCCGAAGATGGTGGTGGTGGGCGCGTCGGCCTACCCGCGCACGATCGACTTCCAGGCGGTGCGGCGCGCGGCCGACGAGTGCGGCGCGGTGATCATGGCCGACATCGCGCACATCGCCGGCCTGGTGGCGGCGGGCCTGCACCCGAGCCCGATCCCGCACGCGGAGTTCGTGACCAGCACCACGCACAAGACCCTGCGCGGGCCGCGCGGCGGGCTCGTGATGTGCAAGGCCTCGGTGGCGAAGGAGCTGGACAAGCTGGTCTTCCCCGGCCTGCAGGGCGGGCCCCTGATGCACGTGATCGCGGCCAAGGCGGTGGCCTTCCAGGAGGCGCTCGCGCCGGAGTTCAAGGACTACCAGCGGCAGATCGTGGCCAACGCGGCCGCGCTGGCCGCCACGCTCACCGCCGAAGGGTGGCGTCTGGTCTCCGGCGGCACCGACAACCACCTGATGCTGATCGACGTGTTCGCGCGCGGGATCACGGGCAAGGTCGCGGAGGCCGCGCTCGACCGCGCCGGCATCACCGTGAACAAGAACACGATCCCCTTCGACACGAACTCGCCGATGGTCGCCTCCGGCATCCGCATCGGCACCCCGGCCCTCACCACGCGCGGGATGAAGGAGCGCGACATGGAGCAGGTGGGGCGTCTGATCGCCCGCGCGCTCGCCGCGGTGGACGACGAGACCGAGCTGGCGGCGGTCAAGCGCGACGTGCAGAAGCTCTGCGACCGCTTCCCGCTCTACGCCGCCCGCCTCGAGGC
>DATBIZ010000672.1:0-4415 GCA_036556645.1 Vicinamibacteria bacterium
CGACCTCGGCGTCCGTCCCGTACTTCTGGCGCGGGATCGCCAGGTGCAAGCTCACCACGCGCGCGGGCGAGAAGCCCGGATCCACCTCGCGCAGGCGGCCCAGGCTGCGCAGCAGCAGCGTGGCGCCCACCGCGAGCACCAGCGTCAGCGCGATCTGCGCGGCCACCAGCGCGTCCCGCGCGCGCGTCCGTGGCGGCGCGGCGGTGGTCCGCGACCGCTCGGACGCCGTCGCCGCGACCGAGTGGCGCGCGGCGTCGAAGCCGGGGACCGCCCCGGCCACCAGGCCCACGGCGGCGAGGGTGCCCAGCGCGGTCAGCAGCACGGGCAGGCTCAGCGCGATGCCCTCCGCGCGCGGCAGGTCGGCCGGCAGCATGGGCACCAGCGCGCCGAGCACGGCCCGCGCGGCGAGGAGGCCGAGACCGCCGCCGAGCGCGAGCAGCGGGATCACCTCGGACACGGACTGCGCGATGAGCCGCCCGCGCGAGGCGCCGAGCGAGGCCCGCACCGCCAGCTCCTTGCGCCGCGTCAGCGCGCGGGAGAGCAGCAGGTTGGCCAGGTTGGCGCAGGCGATCAGCAGGATCGCGCCGGAGGCGGCCAGCAGCACCCAGAGGGGCCGCCGCACCGCGGCCACCGCGTCCTCGTGCATCGGCACCACCTCGGCGCCGACCTCGGCGTTGGTCTCCGGGTACTGCGCGGAGAGTCGCGCGGAGATGAGGTCCATCTCCGTCTGGGCCGCGCGCACCGGCACGCCGTCGCGCAGGCGCGCCACGGCCACCAATGCGTAGTTCATCCGCGTCACGGAGTCGTCCGGGTTGACGGTGAGCGGCACCCACAGCTCGAACTCGCGGCTCGGATACCGGAAAGACGGTCCCATCACGCCGACGACGGTGTGAGGCACCCCGCTGAGCGAGATGCTGCGGCCGACCACCGCGGGATCGCCGCCGAACCGCCGCTGCCAGAGCCCATGGCTCAGCAGCACGACGCGGTGGCGGCCGTCCTCGTCTTCGTCCTCGGTGAAGCCGCGGCCCAGCCGCGGCGCGACCCGCAGCAGGGGAAGCAGGTTCGCGCTGATGCGCGCGCCGAGCAGGCGCACGGGCTCGCCCTGGCCGACCAGGTTGAAGTTGCCGATGGTGCGCACGAGCGCGATGTCCTCGAACACGCGGTTCTGCTCGCGCCAGTCGCGGGCGTTGGCCGCGCCCACGAGGGCGCGCGGGAGACCGAAGCGCGGCGCCGTCGTCCAGATCAAGACGAGCCGGCCGGGGTCGCCGAACGGCAGCGGCCGCAGCAGCACGCCGTAGACCACGCTGAAGATCGCGGAGGTGGCGCCCACGCCCAGGGCGATCGTCAGCGCGGCGGCGGCGGTGAAGCCCGGCGCCCGGCGCAGAAGCCGCGCGCCGTAGGAGAGGTCCGGCGGCAGGCTGGCCAGCCAGCGCAGCCCGCGCGCGTCCCGGCAGGCCTCCTGCACCTGCAGCACGCCGCCGAACTCTCGCCGCGCCGCCGCGCGCGCCTCGCGCTCGTCGAGGCCGGCCCGCTTCTTCTCCTCGACCAGCCGCTCGAGGTGGAAGCGGATCTCCTCGTCCATCTCCGCGTCGGCCACCCGCGCCGCGAAGAGCGAGCGCAGCCGCCGCCAGGCCATGCGGAGCGCGCGCATCAGGACGCCGTGCGCACGACCAGCGTGATCGCGGCGGAGAGGCGCTCCCAGGAGGCGGCTTCCTTCTCCAGGTGCCGGTGGCCGGCCCGCGTGAGCGAGTAGTACTTGGCGCGGCGGTTCTGCTCGGAGACGCCCCACTTCGCGCTGATCCAGCCCTGGTGCTCCAGGCGGTGCAGGGCCGGGTAGAGCGACCCCTGCTGCACCTGCAGCACCTCCTTCGAGAGCTGCCGGATGCGGCGCGCGATGGCCCAGCCGTGCAGCGGCTCCAATGCCAGCGCCTTCAGGATCAGCAGGTCGAGCGTGCCCTGCACGAGATCGACGGGCCTCATCTCATCTCCGGGCGCCGTCGCGCGAGCGGAACCCGTGCTCCCCCATGATCATCGACAACAGAGGCGCGGAGGGTAACACGCCCTGGTGTCGATCATCAAGGGGAAGGCGCTGCCTATAATCCGGTATGCCCCGACGCGCCGCGCTCCTGGCCGTGCTCGCCGTCGGAACCGGATGGACGTGGGGCGACGACTGGCCGCAGTGGCGCGGACCGTACGGCACCGGCGTCTCCACCGAGAAGAACCTCCCGGTCCGATGGGGGCCTTCCGAGGTGGCCTGGAAGGCCCGCCTCGGCGGGCTCGGCGTGTCGTCGCCGATCGTGGACGAAGGGCGAGTGTTCGTGACGTCGCAGCACGGACGCGGAACCCGGCGCCCCGGCACGCATCCGACGCTCGCGCGCGGCGATGCGGGCAAGGCCGAGAAGCCGCTCGGCGGCGGCGACCCGGCGTCGGAGGCCGCGGACGGCGCGGTGGAGTTCCTGGTCGAGGCCTTCGCCCGCGCGGACGGCCGCCGCCTCTGGCAGCACTGGCTGCAGGCCGACGGCGAGCTGCCCGGCGTCCACGACAAGCACAACCTGGCCAGCCCCAGCCCGGTGACCGACGGCTCGCGGGTGTACGCCTGGTTCGGCAACGGGCAGCTGGTCGCGCTCGGCACCGACGGCCGGCTGGTGTGGGCGCGCAACCTCGCGCGCGACTTCGGGCCCTTCGACATCACCTGGGGACACGGCAGCTCGCCCGCGCTCTACGGCGACCTGCTGCTGCTGCTGTGCGACCACGAGCACGCCTCGTACCTGCTCGCCCTCGACAAGAGGACGGGCAAGCAGCGCTACAAGGTGCACCGCGGCAAGGGCCTCCGCTCTCACAGCACGCCCACCGTGGTGCGCGGCCCGCGCGGCGACGAGCTGGTCGTGAACTCCAGCGAGCGCATCGACGCCTACGACCCGAAGACCGGCAAGCTCCTCTGGTACGCCGGCGAGCCCAACCGCTTCCCGATCCCGGTGCCCGCGCACCACGCCGGCGTGCTCTACACGAGCCGGGGCTATCGCAGCGGGCCGTACATGGCCATCCGCACCGGCGGCCGCGGCGACGTGACGAAGTCGCACGTGCTCTGGTCCGTTCCGACCGGCGCGCCCTACGTGTCGTCGCTCGTGTACTACGACGGGCTCGTCTACATGGCCAACGACGCCGGCATCGTGACCGCGGTGGACGCGGCCACGGGCGAGAAGGCCTGGCAGGAGCGGGTGGACGGCATCTTCACCGCCTCGCCGGTGGCCGCCGACGGCAAGATCTACCTGCTGAGCGAGACCGGCGAGGCGATCGTGCTCCGCGCGGGGCGGCAGCCGCAGGTGCTGGAGCGGAACGTGCTGGGCTACCGGATGGTGGCGTCGCCGGCGGTCTCGGACGGGCAGTTCTTCATCCGCACCGACGACCACCTGATCGCGATCGGCAAGCGTCAGTGACGCCCGCGCGCCGGAGCGGCGGGCTCAGGCTCCCGGACGCGGCTTCTGGTCCGGAGAGGCGACGCAGCGGAAGCCGAGATGGTCGGTGCTGGAGCGGACCTCCCCCTTGCCGCGCGTGCCGACCATGTAGCGCGTGCAGTACTGATCGGTGCAGAGGAACGACCCGCCACGGTGCACGCGCTTGGCCTGTCCGGGCTCGTCGGGGTCGAAGCTGTCGGCCGGTCCCGTCGGGTTGCGCGCGACGCCGCCCTGCCCGGCGAGCACCGCGTAGTAGTCCGGCCGGTACCAGTCGCTGACCCATTCCCAGACGTTGCCGCCGACGTCGTGGAGGCCGTAGCCGTTGGCCGGGAACTGGGCGACGGGCCCGATGCCGGCGAAGCCGTCTTCGCCGTGGCCGTCGTCGTGGACGGGGAAGCGGCCCTGATAGGTGTTGGCCGCCCAGCGGCCTCCCGGCTTGAGCTCCGACCCCCACGCGTAGGGCGCACCGGTGAGCCCGCCGCGCGCGGCGAACTCCCATTCTGCTTCCGTCGGCAGGCGCCTGCCGGCCCAGCGGGCGTACGCCTCGGCGTCTTCGTAGGCGATGTGCACGACCGGGTAGCGGCCGCGTCCTCGCAGGTCGCTGCCCGATCCCTGCGGATGGCGCCAGTTCGCGCCCGGAGCGTACCGCCACCAGTCCCGGTGGTCGCGGAGCGGCACGGCGGCGGACGGGGGGGTGAAGACGATCGAGCCCGCCACCAGGCTCTCCGGAGGCGCCGTCGGGAACTCCTCGCGCGTGGGCGCGCGCTCCGCCACCGTCACATGGCGCGTGGCCTTCACGAAGCGCGCGAACTGGTCGTTGGTGACCTCGGTCGCGTCCATCCAGAAGCCGTCCACCGCCACGCGGTGGATCGGGCGCGCGTCGGCCATGGCGTCCGGCCCTCCGTGCGGCAGCGAGCGCGGGTCCGGCGAGCCCATCGAGAACTCGCCACCGGGAATCCA
>DATBIZ010000673.1:0-2819 GCA_036556645.1 Vicinamibacteria bacterium
GCGCGAGCTTCGAGCAGGTCGGTTTCGGGATGACCGAGCAGGCGGGCGCGGCCTGCATGGGGGCGGCGCGCGGGGAGGCCTGCTACGGGAGCATGCCCCGCTTCTACGCCCAGCGCATGCGCGGCCAGCCCACCGGGCGGAGCTGGCCCGACCGCCGCGTCTTCACCGATCCCATGGTGGCGCTCGGCGGCGGGCTGCGCTGGGACGTCACCCCGCAGCTCTTCCTGATCCCGGACGCGCGCGCGCTGCTCGTGCTGGGCGACGGCGACACGGACGTGGTCGGGGTGTTCACCGTGAGCTTCGGCTACCGGTTCTGAGGTGCGAGCATGAGCGTCACGACCGAGGAACGTCACGTCGTGCGGCGCGCCGACCGCGTGCGCGAGCTGCTGGCGCGCGCCGGGGTGCGCTACGACACGATCACGCACGGCGAGGCCTGCACGGCGCAGGAGGCGGCCGCCTCCAGCCACGTCCCGGGCCGCGAGGTGGCCAAGACCGTGCTGCTCCGCGACGCCGCCGGGGCCTACCTGCTGGCGGTGCTGCCCGCGCCCTGCCGCGTGGACGTCGCGCGGCTGGCCCTGGCCGCCGGACGCGGCCCGCTCTCGCTCGCCGACGAGCGCGAGCTGGACCTGGTCTTCCCGGACTGCGAGCACGGCGCCCTGCCACCGTTCGGCGAGGCCTACGGCCTGGACATGTACGTGGACACCTGCCTGCCCCGCGCGCGCGAGGTGTTCTTCGCGGCGGGCAGCCGGCACCAGCTGCTGGGGATGCCGTACGGCGAGTACGCGCGGGTGGCGCGGCCGGTGGTCACACCGGTCTGCTTCCACGCGTAGCGTCCAGGGTGTAGCAACCGGAATCCGGGACGCTCGTCCACGGCCGGGTACGGATCCGGGTACGGGCACGGGTGGCTACGGGTACGGGTGGCTACGGGTACGGGTACGGCTTGCGCCCCCTAGCTCTCGACGATCACGCTCCGCCGCCGTCGCGCCGGTGCGGGCGCCTCGGTGACGAGCAGCTTCAGCAGGTCGAGGCTGGTCACGATCCCCACCACGCGCGCGTCGCGCGTGACCAGCAGGCGGTGGATCCGGCCGGCGATCATGGTCTGGGCCAGACGCGAGACCGGCGTGTCGTGCGGCACCGTGTAGGCCGCGGGCGTCATGATGTCGCGCACGAACAGGCCGTCGGACTCGACGTGCAGGTCGCGGATCTCGTCCGGGTTCGCCATGTCCTCCCAGCCGCGCAGGTCGAACTCGGGGTCGGAGCGGTCGCGCACCATCTCCGCGCGGTCGCTCTCGCTCTCCATGATGTCGGTCTCCGACACCACGCCGACGAGCCGGCCCTGACGGTCCAGCACCGGCGCCCCCGAGATCTGGTTCTCGGTGAGGAACTCGGCCAGCTCGTGCACGGTCATGTCCGGCCGCACGGCGAGGACCTGAGTGTTCATCACGTCGGCGGCGGTCAATCGGGGCATCGGATCCTCCTCGCCTGTGATGTCGGGCGTCGGTTTCTCGATTTGCAACCGAGGTGCCACGTCGAAGGCGCGCCGATCGTGCCCTGCGGCGGCAAAGGCTGCGCCCGCCGCCGGTGCTCGCGCAAGCGATGCGTGCTCACCACCCGAGCGCGGACACGACCAGACCGACCGTCACGATGACCGCGCCCGCCAGCGCGTCGCCGTAACGGTCGAGCCAGGGCGCCCGCAGCGCGCTGGCCCCGGCGCGCGCCGGCAGGACCAGCGCGAGCATGGCCGCGATCGTGCCGGTCTCGTAGACGAGGACGATGCCCGCGGCCGGCACCACGCCGAGCGGGGCGGCCGCGGCCACGATCGGGATCACCGCCACGCAGGGGTCCGCGGCGAAGAAGGCGAACAACCCCCAGGCCGTGACGCGGGAGGGATCGTGCACGTGGTCGTAGTGCGCGTGCGCGTGCCCGTGCAGCCGCGCGCCCACCACCCGCCGCAGGCCCCACAGGCCGTACGCCAGGCCGAACCCGATCAGCAGCAGCCCGGCCACCGACTCGAGGCTGCGCCCGAAGCGCTCCAGCACGCCGAGGCCGAAGAACAGCGCGAGCAGCCCCAGCAGGACGGACACGGTGACGTGCCCGAAGCCGCAGAGCGCGGTGACGCGGGCCGTGCGGCCCGCGGACCAGCCGCGCGCGCGGGCCACGGCCGCGAAGGGCACCCAGTGGTCGGGCGCCAGCGTGTGCAGCGTCCCCACCGACACCGCCGCCACCGCCAGCGCCGCGAAGTACGGGTCGCTCATCGTGCCTCCTTCGCGCCGACCCGCCACCTCCGGCGGACGGCTTCGTCGCGCTCCTCTTCCTCGAGCGCCGCCTCGACCGACCGGATCTCGCCGCCCAGCTCCGGCAGCACGATCCGGTCCACCGCGTTGAGCAGCCGCGCGGTGCGGGCCAGGGCGGCGCCGAGCGCGCGTACGGCCGCGTCCGCGGAGGCGAGCTGCACCACCGGGTCGAGCGCGCGCAGGAAGCCGGCGCCCGCCTCGTCCAGGCTGGCCGAGGTCCCGCCCGGTCCATAACACGGCGCGAACGTCCGCGCCGCCGCCGCGCGCAGCGCCGGCAGCCTCACCCCCGCCACGTGGAGCGCGCTCGCCGGCAGGTCCGGCGCCGCGGGCTGAGCGAGGCACGCCGCCTCCAGCGCGCCGGCGCCGAGCTCCACGCGCGCCTCCACCAGCCGCGCGCGCGCCGCGCCCAGCGCCTCCGCCGCCTCCGTCCGGCGGCTCTCCCGCGTCCGCGTCCAGGCCTGCAGCTCGCGCAGGAGCACCTCGCGCTTGCGGTCGAGCAGCTCGCGCCCGCCCTCTGCAGCCTCC
>DATBIZ010000674.1:0-4169 GCA_036556645.1 Vicinamibacteria bacterium
TCGGCGCGGATGGCGGCGGGGCTCAAGGACTGCCCGGTGGACGCCGCGATCGTGGGCGTGGTGGACACGGTCGAGGTGAAGGAGTGATCCTCGCGCGCGTGGTGGGCACCGTCGTGGCCACCCAGAAGGACCCCGGCCTGCACGCCACCAAGCTGCTGTTGATCCAGCCCCTGCGCACGGACGGCACGCCGTCGGGCAAGCCCCTGGTGGCGGTGGACTCGGTCGGCGCGGGCACCGGCGAGCACGTGTTCTACGTGCGGGGCCGCGAGGCCGCGCTGCCCTTCCTGCCCGACGAGGTGCCGGCCGACGCCGCGATCGTCGGCATCGTGGACCACTGGAACGCCTGAGATGGTGATCGGCCGCGTGCTCGGGAACCTGGTCTCGACGCAGAAGAACCGCAAGCTGGAGGGCACCAAGCTGCTGCTCGTGCAGCCGCTCGACCTCGAGGGGGGCCCGCGCGGCGCGGCGGTGATCGCGATCGACTCCGTGGACGCGGGGGTGGGCGACCGCGTGCTGCTCGTGCTCGACGGCAAGGCGGCGATGACCGCGCTCGGCCGCGGGCTGGCCGCGGTGGACGCCGCGGTGGTCGGCGTGATCGACGTGGTGGACCTGGCGAGCTGACCATGGACGACGCGCGCATCCGCCAGCTCACGGCGGAGGTGATGAAGGACCTGCGCTCCGCGCCGGACCCGCGGACCGGCGACCTCGAGGCGCGGGTGGCCGCCCTGGAGGCCGCGGTCGCCCGCCTGCTCGGCCAGCCGGCCGTGCCGGC
This sequence comes from Vicinamibacteria bacterium, assembly GCA_036556645.1. Taxonomy (GTDB): domain Bacteria; phylum Acidobacteriota; class Vicinamibacteria; order Fen-336; family Fen-336; genus DATKEG01. The sequence continues at coordinate 773 of DATBIZ010000674.1, forward strand.
CTCCGGGCGTCCGCCGGAGCCGCCCGGCCACGCGCACCCGGCCCTGCGCGTGCTGAACGTGCCGGGCGGCTCGGACCGGTGCGTGCTCGAGCCCGACCGTCCCTGCACCCAGAGCCACGCCTGCCGCACGTTGGGCTACTGACCCCCGCCGCCCGGCCCGCCTCCTAGAATCGCGCCATGGCCGCGCGGACGATCCTGCACGTGGACATGGACGCGTTCTACGCGGCCGTCGAGCAGCGCGACCGGCCGGAGCTGCGGGGCAAGCCGGTGATCGTCGGCGCGGATCCTCGGGGCGGGCGGGGCCGCGGCGTGGTGGCCACCGCCTCGTACGAGGCCCGCCGGTTCGGCGTGGCCAGCGCGATGCCGATCTCGCAGGCCTACCGGCTCTGCCCGCACGGCGTGTACGTGCCGCCGGACATGGAGAAGTACGCGCGCGTGTCGCACGACGTGATGGAGATCCTGCGGCGCTACACCGAGTGCGTCGAGCCGATCTCGATCGACGAGGCGTTCCTGGACGTGACGGGCAGCCGGCGGGCCTTCGGCGACGGCGAGAGGATCGCGCGGGCGCTGAAGGACGCGATCCGGACCGAGACCGCGCTCACCGCCTCGGTGGGCGTGGCTCCCTCGAAGCTGGTCGCGAAGATCGCCTCCGACCTTCGCAAGCCGGACGGGCTGGTCGTGGTGCCGCCCGGCGGCGAAGCCGCGCTGCTCGCGCCCCTCTCCGTGCGCCGGCTCTGGGGCGTGGGCCCGAAGATGGAGGAAGCGCTGGCGAAGCTGGGCGTGGCGACGATCGGCGACCTGGCCGGCCTCGACCCCGCGCGACTCGAGCACCGGCTCGGCACGCACGGGCACGACCTGCTGCTGCTCGCGCGCGGCATCGACGACCGCCCCGTCGTCGCCGACCGCGACGCGGCCAAGAGCATCGGGCACGAGCACACCTACGACGTGGACACCGCCGACCTCGCCAGGCTGCGCCGCACGCTGCTCGACCTGTCCGACGCGGTGGCGGCGCGCCTGCGCGCGCACGCGGTGCGGGGCCGCACCGTGACGCTCAAATACCGCGACGAGGACTTCAAGACGATCACGCGGGCCGAGACGGTCCCCGGCCCCACCGACGTGGGCAACCGGATCTTCGAGGTCGCCTGGCGGCTCTTCCAGAAGGCGCACGGCCCGCGCAAGGTGCGGCTGCTCGGGGTCTCGGTCTCGGGGCTGGCGCCGCCCCCGCAGGGCGACCTGTTCGCCGAGCCCGCCTCGCCCGCCGACGTGGTGCGCGACGCGGTCCGCGAGCGCTTCGGCGGCGAGGCGATCACCCGGGCAAGCCTTCTCTCGCCGCCCGGCCCGACCCGGCCCCCGCGCCGCTAAGTAGCGCGGCTAGGCGCGAAGCCGGCGGTGGCGGCGGAGGAGCCGCCCCATCGCCATCCCCATCGCCAGCGGCGACTCCTCGATCGCGACCGGGGGGAAGTCACGGTACCAGCCCATCTGCCCCACCCTCATCCGGACGAGGCCGGTCCGCCCGGCCGCCGGGCCGGGCTCGAGGAAGATGAAACAATGGAGCCGCTCGCCTGGCTCCACCTCCGCGGCCGCATTCTGGATCTGGACCTCGAACGTGCGGGCCAGGCCCGGATCGCGGTCGCGCAACTCGTTCACGAGGAACGCCAATTCAGCCATGGAGGGAACCCCGGGGGAAGGGGACGCTCTCGCTCCGCGCAGAGGAGAGCCTCCCGTGAATCGCCACCGTGGGGCCGAGGTTCATGATCCGTGCCCGGTCCGAACCTGGCGGCCGCGCGGGCGGCTGACCAGGTTCGCGAGCAGCCGCCAGGCCCCGGGAGTGCCCGCGGGGATCTGGCGGAAGAGCCCGAGGCCGACGTAGGTCCAGGTCCCTCGGCCGACGTTGGCCTCCACCAGCGCCCCTTTCTTCAAACCCGCGTTGTACGGAAACGGGTCCTCCATGGACACGAGCTCCACGTACCGCGGGTCGCGCGCCTCGAGGAAGTACAGGCCCCGCTCCTGTACCCAGCCGGCCCAGTCGCCGGGGCCGAGCCGGTTCGGCGCGGTGAAGAACGGATGGGACGGCGCCAGCACCCTCACCGGCGCGTCCTCGTCGGACACGCGCGCCGCGCTGACCGCGGCCGGGTAGGGCGCGAACGGGCTGTCGGTCATCGCCGGCCGCGAGTAGATCATGCCGGCGGAGCGGGGCGCCTCGGCCAGCACGTTGAACTCGAACTTGTTGTACTGGACGACGAGGTGCCCGCCCTGCTCCACGTAGCGCATCACCCGGTGATGGTTGGACTTGAGGTCCGGGCGCGTCTGGTAGGCGCGGATCCCGGTCACGATCGTCGAGTACCGCGACAGGTCGCCGTACGCGAGCTCGTCCGGGCCGAGCAGGGTGACGGACGCGCCGAGCTGCCGCAGCGCGTCGGCGACCTCGTCGCCGGCCCCCATCACGTAGCCGACCTGGACGCCGGGCGCGACCCGGGCGTCCAGCGCGCGCACCGCGGCCGCGGCCGGCCGGACCATGTGGCGCTCCTCGACGTGCGGGTACGCGATCACCTGCACCCCCTCGCGGAACGCGCGGCCCCCGTGCGTCGCCACCGCCCGCACCTCGAGCGCGCCCGCGGCCAGCGCGGCGGGCGGCGCGGCCAGGAACCGCGGCGTGACCGCTTCTCCTTCGTAGCGGAAGGACAGCGCCGCCTCGCCCGGCTCCACCCTCCAGCCCGGCGGGGTCTCGAGCCGCACCCGGGCGGACGCGGGCCCCTTCGTGTGGTTGACCACGGTGACCCGGAACTCCTTCGCGGCGCGCGCGGGCAAGGGCACGATGCCGAGCGCGGGGGTGAGCTGCACGGAGAGCGCGGGCACCACCTGCACGACCTTCTGCTTCTCGCCGCCGGCCGGCCCCTCGTAGCGCCAGAGCGCGGGCGCCTCGAGCGGCGCCTCGACGTCCTGCACGCGGTAGCGCACCGCGCCGACGACGTCGGGCGGGCTCCAGGGCAGGCCGTCGTGCGCGGGGACCTCCAGCTCGAAGCGGTTCGCCCCCGCGGGCCGGCGCCAGTACGGCTGCGAGTAGCGCGCCTCCGGCGAAGCGGTCACCTCGAAGCGCACGGCCGCGCGCTGGCCCGGCTCGAGCGCGCGGGGCGCGAGCGCTTCGATCGGCGCCGCGCGCCAGCCGTCCGGCACGCGGACCGAGACCGCCTCGAGGTGCACCGCCGCGGCGCCCTGGTTCGCCGCCGCGGCCGTCACCGTGAACGACTGGCCCGGCACCACGTCGCCGTCGTCGCTGAGCACCTCGAAGGCGAGGCCGGCGGCCAGAGGCAGCGCCGCCGCCGCGTCGCGCTCCTCGTCCGCGAGCCGCTCGATCAGGTCCGGCCGGCCGCCCTCGCGTTGCAGCCGCGCGCCCACC
>DATBIZ010000675.1:0-4845 GCA_036556645.1 Vicinamibacteria bacterium
ACTCGTCGCCGGGGATACGGCCCCGCACCTGCCGCGTCACCTCGAAGTCGCGGCAGACGACCCCCGCCAGCGAGCGTGCGTTCCAGGAGAACCGGGCCGTGGCCGTGCCTTCCGCGCCCTCGAGCACGATGGGCACCGTCACCGCGAGCGTGTTCCCTTCCGCGGGACGCAGGTCCGGCGTGCGGGCGCGCACGACGCCGCGCACGCGGTGGACGACGAGCTGCAGGCGCCACTCGCCGGCGTGGATGCGGCCGAACGGCGTCGAGACCTCCACCTCGCGCCGCTCGTCCACCTCGCGCTCGAGCGCGAGGTCCAGCTCGACGCGGTCCAGGTAGCTGCGCGCGACCTCGCGCACCACCTCCGCGACCAGCGGCGAGCGCAGGGCGACGACCACCTCGCTCGCGGCGTGGGTGGCCAGCACCTCCTGGACGTGCGGCTCGCGGTCGAGCCGGGCATCGACCTTCCGACGCAGTGCCTCGATCTCCCGGCGCAGCTCCCCGGGCGGCCGGCCGCCCGGCGCCCCGCCCCCGCGCGCGCAGCCGAGCGCGAAGAGCGCGAGCGCCGCGGCCGCGAGGGCCCGCGCCGCCCTCACGGCGCGGGCTCCGCCCCGACCGAGGCGTCGATCGAGACCCAGAGCCGGCCGCGCAGCGCGCGCACGTGCGTGACCCCGGCGCGCAGCGGGATCCGCGCGGCCGCGATGCGCACGCCGCTGTCGGAGGCGACCGCGGGAAGCTCCACCGCGCGCTCGAGGCGGACCGGGATCTGCAGGCGCGAGGCCAGTGCCCCGAAAGCGTCGAGGCGCTCGCGCCCGAGCTGCTCGATCAGCTCCTCCGCGTCCGCGGGCGCGCCCAGGCCCAGGACGGCCACGCGCCGCACGTCCACCGCGATCACGCGCACCTCGCCGCGCAGGATCCCGGACTCGGGATCCAGGTCGAGCACGTCGAGGCCGCCGAACACGCTGACGTCCGCGAAGGCCGCGGCCTCGGTGCTGGCGGCCAGGCTGGCGCGGCCATCCAGGCGCACGAGCGCGAACCCGTCCTCGAACCGGACGCTGGCGGCGGTGACGCGCACGCGGTAACGCGAGATCACGCGCTCGTAGGGCATCACGGAGGCGAGGAGGTCCTGTACCAGCGCCTGGTCCACGACCACCAGCACCCGGTCGAACGGGACGAGCGGCCCGTCCTTGGCCTCGTCGAGCAAAGACGCGAGCGCCGCGCGCTGGCGCTCCAGCACCGCCGGCTCCGCGGCCGGCGGCGGCGGCGCGGGGGGCCGGCATCCGGCCAGAAGGGCGGCGGCGACCGTGGCCAGGTGGGCCACGCGGGCGAAACCAGGGACCATTGGGATGGCCCAGCATGACCGGAGGACGCCGGACAGGCAACCGGCAGGCCGGCCCCGCCCTGGCACCGGACCGCGATAGACTTCACCCCAGGCGGCGATGCGACTGGATCGTATCGAGGGGCTGACGGCCTGTGACAGCGTCTACGTCGCGCCCACCGCGGCGGACCTGGCGCTCTCGTGCGCCGGCCGCCTGGCCCAGGAAGCGCGCGAAGGCCTGAAGCTGCTTGTAGTTACAGTCTTCGGCGCCGGCCTGGACGGCCCCTTCGCCCCCGAGCAGCAGGCGGAGGAGGGCGCGGCGCGGGCGCTGGTGCGGCTGGGTGTCGAGCACGTGGCCCTGGAAATACCGGTGGCGCGGCGGCGCAGTACCTTGTACGCGACCTGGGCCGGCCTGCTCGAAGCCCGGGACGTCGGCGACGAGGCGTGGGCCGGACAGGCCGCCGAGCTGCTCACGGAGATCGGCCACCGCACGAAGGCCAAGCAGGTGTACGCGCCGCTGGCGGTGGGAGGCCACATCGACCACCAGCTCGCGCACGAGGCGGCGCGCGCCGCGTTCGCGGCCGAAGGCCGCAACGTCCTCCTCTATGAAGACCGGCCCGAGGCGCTGGTGGCGGGCGCCGTGCGCATCCGGCTCGCCCAGATGGGGGCACGGCTGCCGCCGGCCGCCGACGTGGCCGAGCCGGCCGGTGCGCTCTCTTACTTGATGCGGTTCCACGTGGCGCCCGTGTATCGCGGCGACGTGGCCGGCTGGGAACAGCGGCTCCGCGGCGTCCGCACCGCCGCTCGGCAGTGGCGTGCGGGGCGCACGTGGAACCCGCAGCGCGCGTGGGGGCCGCGGCTGCAGCCGGTCGTGCATCCCACCGCCGAAGCCGACCTCGCGGGCGTGGCGGAGCTGTCCGCCGGGCTCGCCCAGTCGGGGCTGGCCGCGCTGGCGGGCCGCTACGCGAGCCGCCTCTCGGGCGGAGCGCACGCGGAACGCTACTGGCTGCTGCTGCCCGCGCGCGAGACCGACGGCCTCGAGACGCTACCGCCCGCGGCCGCGGAGTCCATCCGCGCCCAGCTCAAGGGACGCCTGGCCGGTTGACCGTCCGCTACAGCCATCCGGGCGCGTGCTCGAGCACCCGCCAGCGGTCCGGGTCCTGCAGCCACAGCGTGTTCAGGTAGGTCACGACCTGCTCGCGCGGGTACGCGGCCGCGAGCGCGCGTACGCCGGCGCGGGCCGCGTCCTCGCCCAGCGGCGGCGCGGCGCCGTCCTCCTCGCGCAGGATTCCGTCCTCGTGGGCGAGGCCGGCCGCGTCGAGGAACGCGACGAGCATGCTCCGGCGCTCGCCGAGGTGGAGCGCCACCAGCAGCGCGGCGGCCACCGATTCTCCCGGGTCGAGCACGCCGGCCAGCGCCCGCGCCTGCTCCTCCAGGGGCAGCGCCCGCGCGACCTGCGGCCGCAGCCGCCGGGCCTTGATCACCGCGGAGAGCGCGGCGCCCACGACCTCCTCCGACGGCTCGCGCCAGAAGAGAGTGGCGGCGCTCACGCGCTCCTCGCGCGTCAGCTTCTTCCAGATTCGGGTGGCGTTCGGTTCCAAGGCCGGGTGGCGAGGTGCGGCGCAGGCGGGAGTATACGATACGGGCGCATGATCGCGCCCGCGGCGGTGGCCGCGCTGTGGCTCGAGACGACCCCTTCGGAGGCGACGGCCGCGCTGCCCGCGCGCGTGCGGCGGGTCGTGGTGCACGTGCTGGGCGGACCGTCGTACTCCGAGCCCCGCCGCCGGTTCCGCTTCTTCGCGCCGCCGCAGACCCACGCGCTCTGGAGCCCGCGCTTCGGCGCGCACTGGATCGTGTGGACCGACGGGTCGCTCTGGCCGCGGCGGCCGGCGCCCGGCGAGCCCGCCCACCGGCGGCCCGACACCGGCCGGCCGGCGCCGGAGAGCGAGCGCCGGCGGCTGGCCCGCGAAGCCGCGCCGGTCTACGGCCACGTCTTCGCCGCGAACTCGCGCACGGTCGGCATCGAGCTGGCGCACTCCGGGCGCAGCCGCGAGACCTACGAGGAGGAGCAGCTCCGCACGCTGGCCTGGCTGCTGCGCACGCTGCTCGAGATGTCCGGCGGCCGGCTGCAGCCGGCGGACGTGGTCGGGCACAAGGACCTCGACCGCCGGCCCGCGTACGTGCGGCCGGACTGCGAGCGGCCGGGCTGCCCGGCCTTCGCGGACGCGCAGGGACGTCCCTACCGCCGCCGCGTGGACCCGCCGGAGTCGCTGTTCGCCGGGCTGGCGCGCGAGGGCCTGCGGATCCCGCGCCCTCCGGACGGCGACCGCGAGCTGCACCGCGCCGAGGCGATGGGGCCGGGCGTGCCGCGGACGGTGCTGGTGCCGTCGCGTCGATGACCGCGCTCAGCGACGCGCGCGGCTGCCTCACGCCGGCGGGCCTGGCTCTGGTGCAGCATGCGACCCCGGGAGCCGTGCCGGCCGAGCTGGCCCAGCACGTGGCCGCGTGCGCGCGCTGCCAGGGGCGCCTGCTCAAGGCCGATCTCGGCGGGCCGCGCCAGGCCGGGGGCCACGCCCCGATCCCGGGCCTCAGCGGGCCCGAGCGCGTGGCGCGCCTGTGGCGCCCGATCGTCCTGCTGGTGGCGATCCTCGCTCTCGCGCTGACCGCGCTGGTGCTGCTCGCGGCCTTCGCGGCGGACTAGGCTAGTCGTCCACCGGCACGATCGCGCCGGTCACCGGCGCCGAGTCGGGGGAGAGCAGGAACAGCACCACCCGGGTGATCGCCTCGGGCGGCACCATGTGCGCGGCGGCAGCGCCGCCCATCGTGGCGCGGTTGGCCGCGGTGTCGATCAGGCCGGGGACGATGCAGTTGACGCGGACGCCCCGCGGCTGGTTCTCGCGCGCGAGCACGCGCGTCAGCGCGATCACCGCCGCCTTCGACACCGCGTAGGCGGCGGCGCCCGCGCCGCCCGTCTCGGCCACGCGCGACGACACGGTGACGATGCTGCCGCCCTGGCCCAGCAGGTGGGGCAGCGCGGCGCGGCAGGCCGCGTGGGCGGTCTCGAGGTTCGCCGTCATCATGCGCCGCCACTCCTCGACCGGCGCGGCCTCCAGCGGGCCGGAGGCGGCATAGCCGCCGGCCAGCGCGGCCAGCGCGTCGAGCCGTCCCAGGCGCTCCGCCGCCTCGTCCATGAACGCGCGCGCCGCGGCCGCGTCGGCGACGTCCGCGGGGGCGCCCCACAGGCGCTGCGCGTCCGGGACCGCGCCCCGGAGCGTCTCCCACTCCGAGGTGTGGCGATAGGGGACCGCGACGCGGGCGCCGCCCTCCACCAGCGCGCGCACCACCACCCGGCCCAGCGCGCCGGTGCCGCCGGTCACGACGCAGCCCGCCGGCAGCCTCAACGCGTGGCCGTCTTCAACGTGTCGTAGTCGCGCCCCGGCGCGGGCTGGCGGCTCACCGGAAGACCGGCCGGCCGCCACCCGGGCTCCATGCGGCCGGTGGCCGGGTCGTGCGCGCCTTCGAAGCCGGCGC
>DATBIZ010000676.1:0-5389 GCA_036556645.1 Vicinamibacteria bacterium
CGGGTGAGGTCGAGCCCCAGCCGCGTCTCGCCCAGGCCCGTGAAGTGGCCGTGCCCTTCGATGAACCCCGGCACCGCCAGCCGGCCCGCGAGGTCCAGCACGCGCGTGTTCGGCCCGACCAGCGGCGCCACGTCGGCCCACGCGCCGACCGCGACGATCGTGTCCCCGCGCGCCGCGAGGGCTTCGGCGGCCGGACGCGCGGGGTCCATGGTGACGAGCCGGCCGTTGCGCAGCACCAGGTCGGCGGGCGCGGCGGCGGCGGATGTCCCCGGCGCGGAAGAGCTCGCGGCGGCGGCGGCGAGGCCGGCGCCGGCGGCGGCCATGGCGAGCGTGCGGCGGACGCGGAGCATGGCGCCACCTTATCCCAGGTGGCACGCGGGTTGCTCATCCCCGGCCAGGACTTGGCAAGGAGGGACACGTGGCAGACCGGGACCAGCGGAACGACATCCGTATCGAAGACGGGCTTCAGACCGGCGGCAGCCGGGGATCCAGCAACCAGGGCGGGCCGGAGCAGAGCGCGGATCGCGAGGAGCCCGCGAAGGATTCGGCCCTGAAGGTCAACCGCGGCGGGGACGACCGGGGCAGCCGCTCGAGCCTGCCGGAGGTGATCGAACCCGGTGCCGCCGAGCTGCCGACCGACCAGCCGGGACGCGCCACCGACGCGCCCCGCGGCCCCTTGCCGCCGGGCACCAGCCGCGCCGACTACGTCGGCGGCGAGGAGCCGCACAAGACCGACGTGGGCGAGCGCACGCCGGGCGCCAGCGGCCGCCGCAACGAGGTCCTGTAGAGCAGGCGCGTGATACGGTGGGCTGGTGACCACCAGCGAGCCGCCGGAGAGAAGACACACGAACCGGCTCGCGAACGCCACCAGCCCCTACCTGCTCCAGCACGCCCACAACCCCGTGGACTGGCATCCGTGGGGCGAGGAGGCGCTGGCCAGGGCCAGGGCCGAGGACAAGCCGATCCTGCTCTCGATCGGCTACTCCGCCTGCCACTGGTGCCACGTGATGGAGCGCGAGTCGTTCGAGGACGAGCGGATCGCCGCGCTGATGAACGCGCACTTCGTCCCGGTCAAGGTGGACCGGGAGGAGCGGCCGGACCTCGACGACATCTACATGGCGGCCACCCTGGCCATGAACCAGGGCCAGGGCGGCTGGCCGATGACCGTGTTCCTCACCCCCGACCAGGAGCCGTTCTTCGCCGGGACGTATTTCCCGCCGGAAGACCGTCACGGCCGTCCCGGCTTCGCCACCGTGCTCACGCGGATCGCGGAGCTGTGGCGTGACCAGCGCGCGCAGCTCCGCGAGCAGGCCGCGGAGCTGACCGCGCACCTGCGCGGCGGCGCGACCACCGCGCCCGGCTCGTCGCTGGGCGAGGAGGAACTGCGCTCCGGCCTGCGCCAGCTCGCGGCCGAGTTCGACGAGCGCCACGGCGGGTTCGGCCGCGCGCCGAAGTTCCCGCCCTCGCCCGCGCTCTCCTTCCTGCTCCGCGCCCACCGCCGGTTCGGCGACGCGCACGCCCTGACCATGGCCACCAAGACCCTCGAGGAGATGGGGCGCGGGGGGCTGTACGACCAGGTCGGCGGGGGCTTCCACCGCTACTCCGTGGACGAGCGCTGGCTGGTGCCGCACTTCGAGAAGATGCTGTACGACAACGCGCAGCTCGCGCGGGTGTACCTCGAGGCGTTCCAGGCCACCGGCGAGCCCTTCTTCCGGCGCATCGCGGTCGAGGTGCTCGACTACGTGCTGCGGGAGATGACCGGGCCGCCGGGCGGCTTCTTCTCCGCCACCGACGCGGACTCCGAGGGCGAGGAGGGCAAGTTCTTCGTCTGGACGCCCGGCGAGATCGGGGAGGTGCTCGGCGAGGACGAGGCGCGGGTGTTCGACGCGTACTACGACCTCACGCCCCGCGGCAACTGGGAGGGACGCAGCATCCCCAACACGTCGCGCTCGGGCCCGCGCGTGGCGAAGTCGCTGGGCCTGTCGGAGGAGGAGCTGGAGCGGCGGGTGTCGGCGGCGCGGGAGAAGGTCCACCAGGCGCGGCGCCGGCGCGTGCCTCCGGCGCTCGACGACAAGGTCTTGACCTCGTGGAACGGCCTGATGATCGGCGCGATGGCGGAGGGGTACCGCGTGCTGCGCGACCGCCGCTACCTCGACGCCGCGGTCCGCGCCGCGGACTTCGTGCTCGCCACGCTGCGGCGGCCCGACGGCCGCCTGCTCCGCACCGCGCGCGGGGGCAAGGCCCACCTCGACGCGTACCTCGAGGACTACGCCTTCTTCGGCGACGCGCTGGTGGACCTCTACGAGGCCGGCGCGCCGGAGCGCTACCTGCACGAGGCGCACGCCCTCGCCGCCCGCCTGCGCGAGGACTTCGGCGCCGAGGAGGGCGGGTTCTTCTCCACCGCCCTCGGCCACGAGCCGTTGCTGCTCCGCAACCGCGAGGGCCACGATGGGGCGACGCCGAGCGCGAACGCGGTGGCCGCGCGCCTGCTCGCGCGCCTCTCCTTCCACTTCGGCGACGACACGCTGCGGGAAGAGGCCACGCGGGCGCTCCGCGCCTACGGCCGCGCCATCGCGCGCACGCCGCGCGCGTTCACCACGAGCCTGGCCGTGCTGGACCTGCTGATGGAGGGCCCGGCCGAGCTGGCGTTCGTGGGGTCGCCGGGCGACGCCTTGTACGAAGGCCTCTGGCGTGCGGCCGCGGGGCACTACCTCCCCAACCGCATCGTCGCGCACCACGACCCGGCGTCGGGCGAGACGCCGGCCCTCCCGCTGCTGGCCGGCAAGGGACTCGTGGGCGGGCGCGCCGCGCTCTACGTGTGCCGCGAGTTCGCCTGCCGGCGGCCGGTCACGGACCCGGAGGAGGTCGCGGACGCGGTCGCCAGCGCGGCCACGGAGCGGGCCGGCGCCGGCGGCCACGCCCTGTCGCGCGCGCTGGCCGGGTCGGCCACGCCCGAGGGCACCGCGGCCTGGGGGCGGCGATTCGCGCCGGCCGGCTTCGTCCCCTTCGGCCGGACCGGGCTCGTGTCCAGCCGCCTCGGGTTCGGCGGCTACCGCGTGGACGAGGAGACGGCGGACCACCGCGCCGCGCTGGCGCAGGCGCTGCGCGGCGGCTGCAACCTGCTCGACACCTCGACCAACTACACCGACGGCGCCAGCGAGCGCCTGTTCGGGGAGGTGCTGGCCGACCTCGTCCGCGGCGGCGACCTCGCCCGCGACCAGGTGATCGTGGTCTCCAAGATCGGCTACGTGCAGGGCGCGAACCTGCGCCTGGCCGAGGAGCGCGAGGCCGCCGGCGAGCCGTTCCCGGACATGGTCAAGTACGCCGACGGCGTCTGGCACGACATCCACCCCGAGTTCCTGCGCGACCAGCTCGCGCGCTCCCTGGCGCGGCTCGGGCTGGGCACGCTCGACGTCTGTTTGCTGCACAACCCGGAGTACTACCTGACCGACGCCCACGAGCGCAGCCACGGGACGCTGGAGCGGCGCCGCGAGGAGTTCTACCGTCGCCTGCGCGACGGGTTCGCGCACCTGGAGAGCGAGGTCGGGGAGGGACGCCTTCGCTGGTACGGGGTGTCGTCGAACACCTGCACGCGGCCGGCCGACGATCCCGAGTTCACCTCGCTGGCGCGGATGCTGGAGGCGGCCCGCGCCGCCGGCGGCGAGGACCACCACTTCCGCGTGCTCCAGCTCCCGCTGAACCTGTTCGAGGCCGGGGCGGTGCTCGAGCGCAACCACGGCGACCAGACCGTGCTCGATCTCGCGCGGCGCGAGCGGATCGCGGTGCTGGCCAACCGCCCGCTCAACGCGATGGTGGACGAGGCGATGGTGCGGCTGGCCTCGGTGACGCCGCCGGCCCGGCGCGGGGACCTCGACGAGCAGCTGGAGCGCGTGCGCGCGCTGGAGGACGAGTACCGGGGCGCGATCGCCGCGCACCTCCGCGCCGGCGAGGGAAGCCTGCCGCCCGACCGCTTCTTCCGCTGGGGCAGCGAGCTGCGCGGCGCGGCCGAGCACCTGACGAGCCTCGAGCACTGGCGGCAGGTGCAGGCCCAGCGCGTGATGCCGATGCTGCTCTCCGCGCTGCAGGCGCTGGACCAGGCGCTCAGCGGACCGCTGGCGGAGACGTGGCAGGACTGGCGCGGCCGCTACGTCCCCGTGCTGCAGGAGGCGCTGGACGAGCTCGCCCGGCTCGCCGCCGTTCGCTCCGAGGAGGCGACGCGTGCGGTGCGGGCCGCGCTCGACCCGCTATTGCCCGAGGAGCGCCGGGGGGAGAGCCTGTCGCGCAAGGCGCTGTGGGTGGTGGCGAGCACGCCGGGCGTGACGGCGGCGCTGGTGGGGATGCGCCGGCCCGCCTACGTCGACGACGCGCTGGCCGTTCTCGCCTGGCCGCCGCTGGCGGACGCGGCCCGCGTCTACGAGGCGCTGCGCGCGGTGGCGCTCTCGAGGTCGCGCGCCTAGCTGCGGCTAGGCCTTCTCCCGCCGCGCCGGCGGCCGGGGCCCGCGCTCGCGCCCCGCGCCCTCCTGCTGGTCCGCGTCCTGGACCGGGTGGTCCGTGCCGGTCGTGCTGCCTCCGCCGGGGTACTTCGACGTGTCGGGGTCGCCGCCGTCCGGTCGTGCCGTCGCGTCCTCGCGTGCGTCACGCGCCATGTTCACCTCCACCGCGATGCAAGCAAGCGCCGCGCCATGGCCTCGTCCGCCCGGGCACGGTAGGATGGGGCGATGGTCACGATCGATGAGTTCGTCTCGGGGCTCGCGGGCATCCCCGAGCGCGACTTCACGGTTCCCGGCGTCGCGCGCTACATGCAGGACCACCCGGTGGATCCCGCGTCCCTCGCGCCGTACCTGTTCTACGAGCCGACGCACTACACGCGCAACCTGATCCACAAGTGCGATCTGTTCGAGCTGCTGGCCGTGTGCTGGGACTCCGCGCAGGCCTCGCCGGTCCACAACCACCAGGGGCAGAAATGCTGGATGGCGGTGCCCATCGGCCGCCTGGCCGTGCAGAACTACGAGCTCGTCCGCGCCGACGAGCACGGCTTCTGCGAGCTGCGCCCGGCCGAGCGCCTGGTGATGGACCCCGGCCATCCGTCCTTCGTGGACCCCGAGGAGCCGATCCACTCGGTGCTGAACCTGCCCGAATTCGCGCAGCGCGCCACCAGCCTGCACGTGTACTCGCGGCCCTACGACCGCTGCACCGTGTACGCGCCCGAGAAGCACGCCTACTGGGAAGTGCCGCTCTTCTACGACAGCGAATACGGCCGGCGCACGCCGCGAACGGTCGGCGAGGGCGCGGCGGCCGACGCGGAGCGCCTGCTCCCGGACTGACGGAGTCTAGGCGAGCTGCTCGCGGACGCGGACGGTCCGCAGCACCGACTGGAGCGTGAGCAGGC
>DATBIZ010000677.1:0-3559 GCA_036556645.1 Vicinamibacteria bacterium
CTCGGCGGTTGGACCGGCGAGCGCGACGTCCTCTACGGCACCACCGTCTCCGGCCGGCCCGCGGACCTGCCGGGCGCCGAGGGCATGGTGGGCCTCTTCATCAACACGCTTCCCACGCGGGTGCGGGTGCCGGGGGATGCCGCGCTGGGGCCCTGGCTGCGCGAGCTGCAGGCCGAGCAGGCGGCCATGCGCGCGTTCGAATACAGCGCGCTGGTGGACGTGCAGGGCTGGAGCGAGATCCCGCGCGGTACGCCGCTGTTCGACACGCTGATCGCGTTCGAGAACTACCCGGTGAGCGCGCTGGCGGCCGCCGCGGCGCCGGGGGGCGGCCTGCGCATCCTGGAGAGCCGGTTCACCGACAACAGCAACTACCCGCTGACCCTCGCCGTGCGCCCGGACCGCCAGCTCCTGCTCCGCTTCGGCTACGACGCCCGGCGGTTCGACCGCGCCACGGTCGAGCGGCTGCTGGGCCACCTCGAGCGCGTGCTCGCGGGCGTGGCGGAGGCGCCGGCACGGCGCGTCGCCGACCTGAGCCTCCTGGGTCCGGACGAGGAGCGGCGGCTCCTGTGCGACTGGAACGACACGGCGCGGCCGTACCCGCGCGACCGCACGATCGGCCGCACGTTCCGCGAGCAGGCCGCGCGCACGCCGGACGCGGTCGCCGCCGTCTGCGGGGAGGCGCGGCTCACCTACCGCGAGCTGGACCGGCGGTCCAACCAGCTCGCGCGGCGCCTGCGCGCGCTGGGCGTCGGTCCGGAGTCGCGGGTCGGCGTGGCGCTCGAACGCTCGCTCGCGCTGCCGCTGGCGCTGCTCGGCGTGCTGAAGGCGGGCGGCGCGTACGTCCCGCTCGACCCCGGGTACCCCCCCGAGCGCCTCGCGTTCATGGCCGCCGACGCCCGGATCGGCGTGGTGGTCACCGAGCAGCGGCTGCGCGCCGCGCTTCCCGCCGGGACCGCGCGCATCCTCGCGCTCGACACCGAGGAGGCCGCGCTGGCCGCGGAGAGCGCGGAGCCGCTCGACGACGGCGTCGGGCCCGACCACCTCGCCTACGTGACCTACACGTCCGGCTCCACCGGCGTGCCCAAGGGCGTCGAGGTGCGCCACCGGGGGGTGCTGCGCCTGCTGTTCGGGGTGGACTACGCGACGCTCGGCCCGGACGAGGCGTTCCTGCAGCTCGCGCCGGTGTCGTTCGACGCCTCGACCCTGGAGGTGTGGGGCGCCCTCCTGCACGGGGGGCGGTGCGTGCTGCACCCCGAGGCCGTGCCCACCGCGGCCGAGCTGGGCCGCGTGATCGAGCGGCACGGCGTGACCAGCCTCTGGCTCACCGCTTCGCTCTTCAACGCGGTGATCGACGAGCAGGCCGAGGCGCTGCGCCCCCTGCGCCAGCTCCTGATCGGCGGCGAGGCGCTCTCGGTGCCGCACGTCCGGCGCGCGCTGGCGGCGCTGCCGTCCACGCGCATCGTCAACGGCTACGGGCCGACCGAGAGCACCACGTTCACCTGCTGCCACGAGATCCCGCGCGCGCTCGGCGACGACGCGCGTTCGGTGCCGATCGGCCGCCCGATCGGCAACACGACCGTCTACGTGCTCGACGCGGCGCAGCGGCCCGTGCCGCAGGGCTCGGCCGGCGAGCTGTTCATCGGCGGGGACGGCCTCGCGAGGGGCTATCTCGGCCGGCCGGACCTGACCGCCGAGCGCTTCGTGCCCGACCCGTTCGCCTCGGAGCCCGGCGCCCGCCTCTACCGGACCGGAGACCGGGTGCGGCACCGGAAGGACGGCACGCTGGACTTCCTCGGCCGCATCGACCACCAGGTGAAGGTGCGCGGCTTCCGCATCGAGCCGGGCGAGATCGAGTCGGCGCTGGCGCGCCACCCCGGCGTGCGCGAGGCCGCGGTGGTCGTGCGCGAGGACCGCCCGGGCGACAAGCGGCTGGTCGCGTACGTGGTCGGGGACGCGGCGGCCGCGGAGCTGGCCGCCCATCTCCAGGAGCGGCTGCCGCCGTACATGGTGCCGTCTGCGTTCGTCGCCCTGCCCGAGCTGCCGCTCGGGGCCACCGGGAAGCTCGACCGGGCCGCGCTGCCCGCGCCGGAGGCGGTCACCGCGGCGTCCGAGGCCAAGGCCCTGCGCACGCCGATCGAGGAGGCGGTGGCCGGGATCTGGGAGCGGCTGCTCGAGCAGCGGGGGATCGGGCCGGAGGACGACTTCTTCGCGCTCGGCGGCCACTCGCTGCTGGCCACGCGCGTGGTCTCGCAGGTGCGGAAGACCTTCGGCGTCGAGCTGCCGCTGCGCGAGCTGTTCGACGCGCCCACCGTGCGCGGGCTCGCCGCGCGCATCGAGGCGGCGCGCCGGGGCGCGGCTCCGGCGATCCCGGCGTTGCGGGCGGCGGCCCGGCCCGCGGACATCCCGCTGTCGTTCGCGCAGCAGCGGCTGTGGTTCCTGGACCGGCTCGGCGAAGGGTCCGCGTACCACGTGCCGCTGGTGCTGCGGCTGCGCGGCGAGCTCCAGGAGCGCGCGCTCGAGGCCGCCCTCTCCGCTCTGGCCGCGCGTCACGAGTCGCTGCGGACCCGCTTCGCCGCGGGCGACGGGCGCGGGGTGCAGGTGGTGGAGCGCGCGGCGGCGCCCGCGCTCGCGCGCGAGGACCTGCGCGAGCGGCCCGGCGCGGAGCGGGAGCCGGAGCTGCAGCGCCGCGTGCGCGAGGAGGTGGGCCGGCCGTTCGACCTGGAGCGGGCGCCGCTGGCGCGCGCCGCGCTCTTCCGCGTCGCCGACGACCACCACGTGCTCGCGCTGACCCTCCACCACATCGTCGCGGACGGGTGGTCGCTCGGCGTGCTCACCCGCGAGCTGGGCGAGCTCTACGCCGCGGCCCTCCGCGGCGAAGAGGCACGGCTGCCGCCGCTGCCGGTGCAGTACCCGGACTACGCGCTGTGGCAGCGGAGCTGGCTCGACGGCGACGGGCTCGCGGAGCCGCTCGCGTTCTGGCGCCGCCGGCTCGCGGGCGTGAGCCCGCTGCAGCTCCCCACGGACCGGCCGCGCCCCGCCGTCGGCAGCTTCGAGGCCGCCTGCGAGGCCGTGACCTGGCCTCCCGAGCTGGCGCGCGGCCTGCGCGCGCTGGCCCAGCGCGAAGGCGCCACGCTGTTCATGGTGCTGCTGGCGGCGTTCCAGACCCTGCTCGGCCGGCGCAGCGCCCAGGACGACGTCGCGGTCGGCACGCCGGTGGCGAACCGGACGCGCAGCGAGACCGAGGGGCTGATCGGCTTCTTCGTCAACACGCTGGTCCTGCGCGCCGACCTGTCCGGCGACCCGTCGTTCCGCGCGCTGCTGCGGCAGGTGAAGGAGACGTGCCTCGGCGCCTACGACCACCAGGACGTGCCCTTCGAGAAGCTGGTGGACGAGCTTTCGCCGGAGCGCGACCTCGGCCGCAACCCGCTCTTCCAGGTGCTGTTCGCGCTGCAGAACGCGCCGGCCGCGCGCTGGGAGCTGCCGGGGGTGCGCGTGGAGCCGTTCGGGCTGCTGGCGCCGCCGACGCGGTTCGACCTCGAGCTGCACCTGTTCGAGCAGA
>DATBIZ010000678.1:0-7314 GCA_036556645.1 Vicinamibacteria bacterium
TGTGCCGCCACAGGATGTCGGCGCGGCCGTCGCCGTCGAAGTCGCCGGCGCCCTGGACCAGCCAGGCGAGGTCCACCGGCCCGGGTCCGTTGGCGTAGCCGGGGTAGGCGGCGGGACGCACCGCGTCCTCCAGCTGGCCCGCGAACCAGATCGCGAGCTGCCCGGCGTCGTCCCGCCACAGGATGTCGGAGGTGCCGTCGCCGTCGAAGTCCGCGACCGCCTGGATGCTCCAGCTCGCGGGCACCTTCCCGCCGGGGTAGCCCTCGCCCAGGCGCGTGCCACGCGACATGTACCAGATCGCCACCTGGCCGGTGGCGTGCTGCCAGAGGATGTCGCCGAGGCCGTCGCCGTCGAAGTCGCCGGTGCGCCGCAGCGTCCAGGTGGCGTCCACGAGGCCCGGGTAGGCTTCCGCCGCCACGCGCCCGTCGTCCACGGACCAGGTGGCGAGCTGTCCCGCCCCGTTCTGCCACAGGATGCCGCCGAGCTGCACGCGCCAGGGGCCGGTGCCGCCGCTCGAGTACATGCCGTCGGCGGAGACGTCGCACCGGTTGTCGCCGGTGACGTCGCCCAGCGTCACGTCGGACACGCGGAGGGTCGAGGTGTTCAGGTAGATCCAGTGGCTGGTGCCCTTGCTCGAGTACCACCAGGTCTGGCCGGTGGCGAAGAACCTGTCGAGCACGCCGTCGCCGTCGAAGTCGCACTGGCCGAGGTCGTCGGACTCGTCCACGTCGGTCAGGTTGTCCCACTGGACGAGCCCGCTCTCGGTCTGGTCCAGCGCGCCGTCGTTGAGGATGGAGCTCCAGAGCCACCCGTGGCGGAACACGTTGTGCGCCACGTCCGCGCGGATCGAAGGCGTGCCGCGCAGCTTGAAGCCGACGCCGGCGTCGTAGAGCATCGAGTTGTAGCGGATGTCGAAGTATTCGCCGGCGGGGCCGCAGTAGTAGTCGTAGCCCCAGCAGTCCTCGCGGCCGTGCACGTCGAACATGTGCGTGTTGAGCCAGGTGCCGAGCAGCCAGAAGTTCATGCCGCCGTCCTCCAGCACCAGGTTGCGGTAGGCGAGATAGCCGCTGCCCGGCCGGCCGTCGCTGGCCAGCGCGTGGCGGTTCCAGTCGAACACGTTCTTCTCGATCAGCGCGTAGGCCCCGTAGCTGGTCACGACGCCGTAGCCGTTGCCGCGCTGGCGCTGGTTGTGGTGGATGAAGTTGTCGTGGATGCGCACGGTCATCGGGTTGGCGGCCAGGCTGATCCGGTCCCAGGTGTCGCGCACGTCGATGGCGGCGCCGCGCCAGCCGTAGATCTCGTTGTTGTCGATCTGCACGTTCAGGCCCGAGTTGACCGTGATGCCGATGGCGGGGCCGGTGTCCGAGTCCGCCACGCCCATCTCCCCGCCGTCGATCCGCATCCCCGTGATGCGGATGTTGTCCGCGGCCTCGATCCAGAAGAGGCGCGTGGGGAAGCTGGTGGTGTAGAGGCGCGGGCCGGGCACGTTCGGCCTCCGCCCGCCGACCAGGCGGACGCCGGAGGCGATGGCGATGTACTCGCGGCCGCTGAGGTCGATCTGCACGTGGTTCGCCACGTTGATGGTCGTGTTCGGCGTGCCCAGCGCCTGCAGCAGCAGCGCGCGGTGGCCGTTGGACGTGACGCTGACCACCGGCGGCAGGACCACCGACACCCCGGCGGTGTCGAGGGTGCGGTACGCGCCGAGCATGCTCGCGCGCAGCGACCAGGAGGAGTTGGCCTGCGGCGGCACGACCATGCTGCCGGTGCGGCCCACGGAATTCCCGTTCAGGGTCAGGGCGACGCCGGGGCACCCGAGCTGGGCGCTCCAGCTCACGGTGACGCTCTGGCCCAGGTTCACGCTCGCGGGCGTCACCGACACGTTGCCGGTCGTGTCGCCGACGCACTCCACGCCCGGAAAGTCCCCGTCGGGGTCGATCGGCGGAAGCGCGCGGGCGGCGGTGGCGCCCCAGGACACCGCGGCCGCCAGCGCCAGCACCGTCGTCACGGCTCGTCGGCTCATCGCCTTCTCCTCCAGTCAGGCGGCCTTTCGGCCCGTTCGCTGCCATGGGCGTGACGCGTTCGTGCCGCCGGCCGTCCGTGGCGGGTTCGTGACGGCGGTCAGGAGATCGGCTCCACCATCACGTCGTCGAACCAGGCCGTGCCGGTCGGCAGCGTCTCGAGGCGGATCTCGACGGTGAGCGAGGCCGTGCCGGCCGGCAGGTCGCTGCTGGTCAGGACGCGGCTCACCCAGGTGTAGCCCGCCTCGCTGAGCGTGGTGGCAACGCTGCGCGTCCCGAGGTTCTGGCCGGCGGCTCCGCGCAGGCGCACGTTCAGCGTCGGCGCCGTGGACAGGCCCTCGGTCTTCAGCCACGCGGAGACGCGGTACCCGGACGGGCTGACGTGCGGGATGCGCTGCTCGATCAGGTGGTAGTTGCCGTACGGCGCGAGCGCGAGGGCGTAGCGTCCGCTCCGCACGTGAGCCGGGTCGTCCACGATCGTGCCGCCGCGCACGAAGCCCCAGCCCGGCGACTCTTCCTCCTGGCCGTTTGGCGACCGCTGCTCGAACCGGCCGTTGCGCAGCAGGTTGTGGTCACGCACGCGCAGGTCGTCGAACAGCGTCCTCGACACCCAGCCGCCGCCGCCTGCGCGAGCGGTCAGCTCCAGCGACGCGCCGCCTTCCGGCACCTCCACCGGGCTTCCGTAGTACGTGTACGGCGACGTCCCGAGCACCTTCGCGACGGCTCCGCTCGCCAGCACGAACCCGTTCTCGTCGCGCACGGTGTAGAGAAGCCCGCCGGGGGCCGTCAGCGATTGCGCGGCGATCCACCCCGACGCCGTGTAGAGACCGGGGCTCACCGCCACGCGCTGGCGCAGGGTGCCGCCGCTGCGCGCCTGCGCGCCGGCCACGCCGGAGTGCCGCACCTTGACCCGCGTCACGTCCCCCGCGACCAGCCAGTCCGCGAAGGGCTCCTCGAACCCCGGCGAGACCAGGCGATTTTCACCCGGGTGGGGTGGCACCACGCGCACGGCGACCGCGTCCGAATCGAGCTGGCCCTCGTCGTCCACGACTACGAGCCTTGCGTAGTGGGAACCCTCGGGCAGGTACAGGGTGGGGGACGCGGTGGTGGCGACCTTGCGTCCGGCCAACGACCACACGTGGTCGGCGATCGTCCCGTCCGGATCGTGGCTGGCGGCGCCGTCGAACGCGACCGGCTCGAAGCCGTCCCCGTCGGCGTCCAGGGTGTCGGGGGCGGCCGCGGACGCGATCGCAACCGGGGCGCCCGGCGCGGGGAACACGGTCGCGGCGTCCACGCCCACCGCCATCGGAGGCGCGTTCAGCGGCCGCGCGCCGACGTCGGGGCCCGCGCCGCCCGGCGAGAAGTCGTCGGGCAGCGTCGCCGGCAGCACCACGCCGTGACCCTCGGCCGGAGAGCCGGCCCGCGGCCGGTAGTCGGAGCCCGGGTAGAACGTCTCGTATTCGAAATGCTCCGGCGTGAAGTCCACGAGCTGGGGGTCGGCGTACTGGCTGTTCGCCTCCCAGGCCGGAAGGTCGGCCCACAGCTCGGCCAGGCTGAAGTAGCGCCTGGTGGCGCTCACGAAGAGAGGCACCGGCGCCAGCGGATCCACGTCCACGTCGTAGCGGTACCAGATGTTCCCCGCGGCCACCGCGCCGCTGGCCGGCGCCGGCACGCGCGCCAGCGTCCGGTGCACGTTGATCGCGAGGTACAGGTTGTTGCGGAACGTCGTCGGCGCCGACGGGTCGCCGTAGAACAGGTGGCTGACGTACGACGCCTTGTCCACGTCGTTGGACTCGATGAACGTGTTCTGGTACGCGTGGAACTCGAGCGTCGGCTGGTCCTTCACGTCGGCGCCGTACCGCCACAGCCAGGGTGACGGCGCATCGGGCGGCAGCACGCGGTAGCCGCGCGTCGGGACGCGCTGGTCCACCACGTTCCGGTAGAAGAAGACCGGCCCGCCCACCGGATTCAGCGCGAAGCTGATCACGTTCAGCGCCTGCCGGATCACGTTGCCGTGGATCTTCACGTTGGCCGCGCCGTGGTGGATCTGCAGCACCTCGTCGTTCAGGTCCTCGAACAGCGAGTCGCGGATCTCGAGGCCGTCGCCGCGGAACTGGATGCCGTCGTGGCCCCCCCGGAACGTGCAGCGGACGTATTCGCTCTGGTCGGCGCCGTGGATGACCAGGATGTCGTTGGTCTTCGTGCCGAGCGTGTTGAGGCAGGGCGGGCCGCTCGAGCCCACCGGGCACTCGGGAGGTCCGTAGTACTCGTATTCGTTCTTCACGTCGGAGCGGCTGGTCCAGGACGCGAGCCCGCCGTCGAACGTGCAATCGTGGAAGCGGATCCCGGACGCCGTGCTCCCGCCGACGCGCACCCCGTACCGGCCGCCGTAGACCTCGCAATGGTCGAACGTCACGTTGCGGACCGCGCCTTCCAGCCGGAGCGTGGTCTCGCCGCCGTTCTGGAACACGACGTTCCGGAACACGACGTTCTGGGCCATCACGTTCGCCGCCACGTTGAAGCGCCGCGCGATCGAGAGGGCCATCGCGTTGGGGTCGCCTCCGCCCGGGTAGTCCTGGATGCCGACGCCGTTGATGTGCGTCGGCGAGAGCCGCAGGTGCACGCGGCCGATCGTCTGCTCCAGGTTCTCGTAGCGGTAGAAGACGCCCGGCCCGAGGTAGGTGAAGGGGATCTTGGACGCCGGGTCGTCCGCGAGCGGGCCGAACGCCGGGCGCGGGTCCGACAGCGGGACCTTGTGGTACGACTCGTTCGCCGCGCGCAGGTCCTCGATCTTCCCGTAGGTGACCAGGCGCAGCCTGGTGTCCATCATCTGCCCATAGGCCACCCGGTCGCCCGGGGCGGTGACGAACGGGTCCACGGTGCGCCACTCGTCCACCTGGCACGGCACCGGCTCCCAGGCTCCGGGCTCGCGAAAGCGCGGCTCGCCGCCGTCGAAAACCACGCGGTCGCCGTCGTAGGGCTGGACCACGATCGGCAGCGCGTCGGACCCGTGCAGGGTGGCCGGGAAGGTCACCGAGGGATAGATCGCGTTCGCCCGCAGGTTCAGCGTCGCGCCGGCCTGTGCCGCGGCCGGCAGCGCGGCGATCCGGCCGATCGCGTAGGCGGCCGTCTTCCACGGCGCCCCCAGGGTGCCTCCCGCCGGATCGTCGTTCCCCGCGGCGGGATCCACGTAATACGCGGTCCCGGCGGCCGCGGGTCCGGCGGCCAGAACGAGGACCGCCGCCCACAGCAGCGCGCTCGACGGCGTTCGAGACCGGGCGCGTGGGAAGCGGGCGATGCATCGGTTGGACATCGGATCCTCCGCACGGCGGCGCGATGGGAGCTCGCCGTCACTTTCGGAGGCGTGACACGTCCGTGCCGTGCGATGGCACGGACGTGGAGGTGGCTGCCTATGGCGCCGGGGACGCGGTGTCGGTCCCGCGGCGAGCCGCCGCCAACTGGCCGCAGGCCGCCGCGATGTCGCGCCCGCGCGGAGAACGCACCAGGCAGCGGATGCCACCCGCCGCCACCAGAGCCTGGAAGCGGCTCACGGCGGCCGCCGCCGGCGCCCGCAGCGCGCTGGAGGCGAAGGCGTTGTGCGGGATCAGGTTCACGTGCGCGCGCAGCCCGGCGAGCAGCGTGACCAGCCGCCGGGCGTCCTCGGCGGAGTCGTTGACCCCGTCCCAGAGCACGTATTCGATGAAGTAGCGCCGGCCCGTTCCCCGCCGCTGGTCCTCGCGGAGAGCGTCGAGGAGCGCACCGATCGGCCACTGCCGGCCGTGCGGCATCAGCGACTCGCGGACGGCATCGGTGGTGGCGTTCAGGGACAGCGCCAGGTGGCCGCGCCCCTCGCGGAGGAAGCGCCGCATCCCGGGCAGCACGCCCGATGTGGACACGGTCACGTGCGCCTCGGCCAGCCGCGGCAGCGGCGGCTCGAGCAGGCGGTCGATCGCCGCCATCACCTCGTCGAGGTTGTCCATCGGCTCGCCCATGCCCATGAACACCACGTTGCGCAGCGGCGCGCCCGCGGGCGCCTCCGCGGCCGCGAGCAGGTACTGGAGCACGATCTCGGCCGCGGTGAGCGGCCGGGAGAACCCGAGCGTCGCGGTCGCGCAGAAGCGGCAGGCGCGGGTGCAGCCCGCCTGGCTCGACACGCACACCGTGCTCCGGCGCGCCGACGGGATCAGCACGGTCTCGAAGGCGGCGCCCTCCACGTCGAGCGCCAGCTTGACGGCGCCGTCCGCCGAGGCTGCACGCTCCGCGACCGCGAAGCGCGGCAGCGACACGCGCGCCGCGAGGTCCCGCCAGGGCCCCGGCGCCACGCCGGGAATGCGCGGCGGCAGCGATGCCGGCACCGGCCGCGACGTGTACAGCCAGCGGCGCGCGGCGAGCGCCCGCGTGCGGCTGCCGAGCATCGCGGTCAGCGCCGGGAGCGAAATTCCGGCGAAGCTCGAACCGGCGCCGGCGGGGCCGTGCATCCGCCCACGATAACGCCCCTCGGGCGGTCCCGGGTGGCGGCTTAAACCCCTGAAACCGCGGCGGTCGGGCCCGCCCCGGGGATTCGGCGCCGGACGCGAGCCGTGCTAGCCTGACGGCGCGCGCCGGCCGGCCCACGGGTGCGTGCGGGCGCCGACTTCCCTCCGGCGCGGAGCGGGACAGCGTCATGAGCGCGACGCGGTGGTTCTACGTGCAGGACGAGAAGCGCATGGGCCCGGTGGACATGGAGCAGATCGTCCGCCTCGTGCTGTCCGGCACCCTGCCCGGCTCCGCGCTCGTCTGGCACCAGGGCATGAAGGAGTGGACGGAAGCCGAGCGCGTTCCCGAGCTCGGCGCGCTGCTCCCGCCTCCGCTCCCGCCGGGCAAGCCGGACGCGCCCGCGCCGGGGGCCAAGGCCGCCGCCGCGGCAAAGCCGCCGGCCGCGCGGGCGGCGGCCACCACCACGGCGCCCGCCGCCGCGGCGACCACGCCCGCGTCCGCGCCGGCCCCGGCGCGCTCCCGCGTGGACGAGCTGCGCCGGCGGCTGGAGAAGGAGCCGAGCGCACGCTCGTTCGCGCACGTCATCGAGGACCTGCGCAAGGAGGGCCACCTCGACGACGCGATCGCGGTGTGCCGCGATGGCGTGCAGCGGTACGCCTCGTACCCGACGCTGCGCCTGACGCTGGGCAAGCTGCTCCTGGAGAAGGGCGACCTGCCCGCCGCGCGCGCCGAGCTGGAGGCGGTGCTCCAGGCCGCGCCCGGCAACATCCTCGCCGAGCGCACCCTGGGCGAGTGCCTCGAGGCGATGGGCGACCTGGCG
>DATBIZ010000679.1:0-2282 GCA_036556645.1 Vicinamibacteria bacterium
GGTGTCGCTGCTCGCGACCGCGTACGTGGCACACGGACGCGCGCCGCGCGGCGGCCGGCTCCGCAGCGAGTACGGGGCGGCGCGGCTGTCCGCCTTCGTCCAACTGCGGATCGACCTCTAGGCCGGCGGATCCTGCCCGTCAGCGAGCGGCCACCCGCGCCGCGGCGGCCTTCTCCTCCTCCTGGTCCAGCTCGGCGCTCAAGGCGCGCTCGGCCGCGAGCCAGTCGTCGAGCGCGTGGCCGTGCACCCGCCCGCGCTCCTCGAAGAGGCGGTACGCGTAGCGGGCGATCTGGTCGTGCGTGACCGCGGGTCCTGCCTTCGCCCTCCCGCCCGCGCCGCTCACGCGCCGGTCCGGCGGCGCCGCGCCGGCGCCCCCGCGAGCGGCGGCGCGTCGAGCGGCAGCTCCCCGAACAGCCGGGCGAGGTCGAACCCGCACGCCACGGCCGGGCAGGCCCCACGGGCAACCTGCGAGGCGCAGGTGAACTCCTCCGCGGTGTCGAGCCCGCAGTGGGCCAGGCTCGCGAACAGGCGCACGTAGAAGCGGGCGCGGGTGGCGGGCTCGTACCGGTCCCAAAGGTCGCCCCAGCCGTGCTCCTCCTGGCGGTAGCGGTCCGATACGAGCTCCGCGATCGCGCGGGGATGCCATCCCATGCTCCAGAGGCCCAGCGTGACGGAGCGCAGGTAGACCGGCATCATCAGGTGCGGGTTCGGCAGCTCCAGCGGCATGCGGACGCACGCCGGCACGGCCCAGCCGCCCGGGTGCGCCCGGCGGTCCCAGTGCGCCGGCGGAGAGGACGGCCCCTCGTCGAATGCGGCGTCGAACGAGGCCTCGGCGCTGCGGCGGTACGCGGCGGCCCAGCCGGGCGCGGTGGGTGCGTCCGGGATCACGGCGCTCTCGCGCGCGCTGAGCTGCGCGGCCAGGGACGGGTCCTCGCGCGCTTCGAGGAGCTCCAGCAGCGTCGCGCCGCGCCGGGGCAGCACGATCACGAAGGGGTGCGCGTCCGGCACGTGGCTCTGCGCGGGCTTCTGGTTCGCCGAGAAGGCACAGCGTGCGTTGCGGACCTCGAGGGGGTCGCCGTAGGCGCTCAGGTCCAGGCACACGAACGGGCCACGGCCCGGTGGCGCGACGTCGGCCACCGTCACCGGGACCTCCGTGCGTCCGCGCAACGCGCGCAGGACCTCGTGGGCCAGATGCTGGAGCAGGCGTCCGGCCCCGTCGTGCGCCTGCCCGTGCGGCGGCAGGCTCGGGCGCAACAGGCTCCGGCGCAGGTCACGCGCGCGCAGCGCGTCCGCGGGCCGGCCGGCCGCCAGCAGCTCCCCGTACAAGGCGCTGCCCTCGGGCACGCGCACGGTGAAGTGGTAGCCGCGGCCGGTGATCAGCGCCAGCGGGTGCAGGCCGCAGGCCGCGAACGCGCGGCGGACTTCCTGGTACACGGGCTCCAGGCGCGCGAAGCAGTGATACGGCGCGTGGTAGGGCTCCGCCGGATCCGCGGGATGGACGTAGTCCACGTCGAGCTGCACCAGCAGGCCGAAGCGGTCGTCGATCGACCGGCACACGTCGGCGCCCTCTTCGAGCAGCCGGAAGAACGCGCTGGCCGGCTCGAGCGCCGGGGCGCCTTCGCGCTGGTGGCGGCCCTCGCGGCCGCCATACGCGGCGAGGTTGCACGCGCTGAACGAGGCCGGGTCGGACGCCGATCCGCCGCAGTATTCGGCGATCCGAGCGCGCACCTGCGGGGAGCGGTAGTACGCGACGAGCGACGACGTCGGATCCACGACGGACGCCTCGATGATGTGCCCGACGGGCCGAAGCACGGCGCGCGGCAGCCAGCCGGGGTCCCGCAGGTGAGGAGAGCAAGGAGCGTTCCTCGTATAACGCGTGCCGCGCGCCGGCCGGATCCGTACCGCCGCATCCGGGAGCGGTCACTTCGGCGGGCGGGGGGTCGGCACGACACGATCGAATTGCGTGCCGGGACGGCGAGGGCCGCAAACCATGCGGCGGTCCGATGGCCCTCTCGCGGTCTGCGGCGCGGAAGGGAGGCGCGCGTCGGCCGGCTCCTGGCACGTGCGATGCACACGAAGCCTGGGCGTGTGAGGGAACAGCTCCGCATCGAGTCCCATGTGTGAGCGGGACGGCAGGGCCTCGCTTCTCGGCCGAGGCCGCTCGTCCGCGGCGGCAGGCGTCCTGGTGATCCTCGCCCTGGCCTGCGGCGACGGTGGCGGCACGAAGCCGTCGCCGACCGTGACCCCGTCTCCCACGCCGGAGCCCGGGGTGATTCGCGGCC
>DATBIZ010000680.1:0-4149 GCA_036556645.1 Vicinamibacteria bacterium
GGAGGCGCACGGCACCGGCACCCCGCTGGGCGACCCGATCGAGCTGCGCGCGCTCGGCGCGGTCTACGGCGAGTCCCGCCCCGCGGACACGCCGCTCCTGGTCGGCTCCGTGAAGACCAACGTCGGCCACCTCGAGGCCGCCGCGGGCATCGCCGGCCTGATCAAGGTCGTGCTGTCGCTGCAGGAGGCCGAGATCCCGCCGCACCTGCACTTCCGCGAAGGCAACCCGCACGCGCCCTGGGCGGAGCTGCCGCTCGTGATCCCCACCGAGCCGCGGCCCTGGCCCGCGTCTGGCGGCCGCCGCCTCGCGGGGCTCAGCTCGTTCAGCTTCACCGGCACCAACGCGCACATGGTGCTGGCGGAGGCGCCCGCCGAAGCGCGCGAGGGCCTGGCCACCGCCCCGGAGCGGCCCGTGCACCTGCTGCCGCTGAGCGCGCCGTCCGAAACCTCGCTGCGCGCGCTGGCCGGCCTCTACGCGGAGCGGCTCGGCGCGCCCGAGGTGCCGCTGCCGGACGCCTGCTTCACCGCGGCCACCGGACGCGTGCCCCAGCCGGAGCGCCTGGCGCTGCGCGCTTCGTCGCGCGAGGAGGCGTGCGCGGCGCTGCGGGCGTTCGCCTCGGGCGGCGAACCGCCGGACCTCTGGCGCGGCCGCGGCGAGCGGGCGCCGGGCGTCGTCTTCCTGTTCACCGGCCAGGGCTCCCAGTACGCGGGCATGGGCCGGCAGCTCTACGAGACCGAGCCCGCGTTCCGCGCCGCGCTCGAGCGGTGCGATGCGCTGCTGCGCGGCCACCTCGACCGGCCGCTCCTCTCGCTGCTGTATCCCGCGGACGGGACGACCCCGCTCGACGAGACCGCCTGCGCGCAGCCGGCGCTCTTCGCGCTGGAGTACGCGCTGGCCGAGCTGTGGCGGAGCTGGGGCATCGAGCCGGCGGCGCTGCTCGGCCACAGCCTCGGCGAATACGTCGCGGCGTGCGTGGCCGGCGTGTTCCCGCTCGAAGAGGGCCTCGCGCTGGTCGCGGCGCGGGGGAAGCTGCTCCAGTCGCTGCCCGCCGGCGGCGGCATGGTCGCGGTGCTCGCGGAGGAGGCGGCGGTGGCCGCGCTCCTGGCCTCGCACGGCGGAGCGCTGGCGATCGCCGCGGTCAACGGCCCGACCAGCGTGGTCGTGTCGGGCCCGGGCGGGGAGCTCGAGCGCTTCGAGGCGGCGCTCGCGGCTTCGGGCGTGCAGAGCCGCCGCCTCGCCGTCTCGCACGCGTTCCACTCGCCGCTGATGGACCCCGCGCTCGACGAGCTGGAGCGCATCGCGTCGCGCCTCACGTACGCCGCGCCGCGCCTGCCCGTCGGGTCGAACCTGACCGGCCGTCGCGCGGAGGGAGACGACCTGCGCACCGCCGCCTACTGGCGGCGCCACACGCGGCAGACGGTGCGGTTCGCGGACGGCGTGCGCGCCCTGCACGCGGACGGCCATCGCGTGTTCCTCGAGATCGGACCGCACCCGACGCTGGCCGCGCTCGGGCGGCAGTGCGTGCCCGGGGAGGACGGGCTGTGGCTCGGCTCGCTGCGGCGGCAGGGCGGCGACTGGGCGCAGATGGCCGAGAGCCTCGGCCGCCTGTACGTCGCGGGCGCGCCGGTGGACTGGGCGGGTTTCGATCGGGCCTTCCCACGCCGCAAGGTGGTGCTGCCGACCACGCGTTTCGAACGGCGGCGCCATTGGATCGGCGACGGCGCGCCCAGCGCCCGCGCGGCCGCTCGCCCCGTGCCCGAGGGTGCGGCCGAGCCCTGGCTGGGCCGCCGGCTGCGCTCGCCGTCGCTGCGCGACGTCGTGTTCGAGACCGAGCTGGGCCTCGACTCGCTGCCGTACCTCGGCGACCACCGCGTGAGCGGCGTCGCGGTGGCGCCGGCGGCCGCCTACGTGGCGATGGCCCTGGGAGCCGCCGAGGCGGCCTGGGCGGGCGGCGGGCCGTGGGCGATCGAGCAGCTCGCCATCGCGGAGCCGCTCGTGTTCCCCGAAGAGGGCCGCCGGCTCGTCCAGGTGATCGTGTCCGGCGAGGACGCCGAGTCGCCGGGCTTCCGCATCGTCAGCGCGGCCGCCGAGGCGTCCCCGGACGGGGGCTGGACCGAACACGCGCAGGGCCGCCTGCGGTCCGTGGACGCGTCCGAGGCCCGCCCCGAGGACGTCGCGGCGTCGGAGGTGATCGCGCGCTGCACCGAGGAGCTGCCCGCGGGCGAGTGCTACCGCGGCCTGCGCGAGCGTGGCTTCGAGCTGGGTCCGGCGTTCCAGGCCGTGCGCCACGTGTGGCGGCGCGACGGCGAGGCGCTGGGCGAGGTCCGGCTGCCCGCGGTCCTGCCCCCGAACGGCCACCACCTGCTGCACCCGGTCCTCTTCGACGCGTCGTGCCACGTCGCCGGCGCGGCGCTGCCGGGCGCGGGCGAGCACGCCTACATGCTGGTCGGCGTCGACCGCCTCGCGGTGCACGCGCCGCCGGGCGACCACGTGTGGAGCCACGCCCGGCTCGCGCCCGGGGTCACCGGCGGCGAAGAGACCGTCACCGGCGACCTGCGGCTGCTCGACGACGCCGGGCGCGTGCTCGCGTCCGCGGAGGGGCTGCGCTTCAAGCGCGCGCGGCGCGAAGCGCTCGCGGCGCTGGCGTCGGGCTCGACCGCGGACTGGATGTACGACGTGGCCTGGCGGCCCCGGCCGCTGCGCGCCGAGGCGGCGGAGGCCGCGGGTGCCGCGGCCGCGCAGGTGGCGGAGGCGATCGGCCCCGAGGCGCGGCGCCTGCTGGGCGACGACGGCGTGGCCGCGGCCGCCGCCGCCCTGCCGGAGCTGGAAGCGGTCGCCACCGGGTTCGTCCACCGCGCGCTGGCCGCGCTCGGCTGCGACCTGCGGCCGGGTCGGCGGTTCGGCGCGGGCGAGGCGGCCGCGTGGGGCGTCCTCGATCGCCACCAGCGGCTGTTCGGGCGGCTGCTCGACATGCTGGTCGAGGACGGCGTCCTGCGCCCGGTGGACGGAGGGTGGGAGGTCCTGGTCGAGCCGCCGACGGCGGATCCCGAGGCGGGTGCGCGGGCGCTCGCCTCGCGCACCCGCGTCGGGGCCGCGGAGCTGGAGCTGGTCCGCCGGTGCGGCGAGCGGTTGGCCGACGTGCTGCGCGGCCGCGCCGACGCGCTGGCGCTGCTGTTCCCGGGCGGCTCCACCGACGCGCTCGAGCGCGTGTACCGCGACTCGCCGCTGGCGGTCGCGTCCAACGCGATCGTGCAGCGCGCGGTCTCGGCCACGCTCGCGGCGCGGCCGGCGGACCGCCCGTTCCGCCTGCTCGAGGTGGGCGCGGGCACGGGCGCCACCACCGCGTCCGTGCTGCCGTCGCTCCCGGCCTCCCGCGCCGAATACTGGTTCACCGACGTGTCCGCGGCCTTCACGGAGCGTGCGGCCGCGCGCTTCGCCGGCCACGGCTTCCTGCGCACGGCGCTGCTCGACCTCGACCGCGACCCGCACGCGCAGGGCTTCGAGCGCCACGCGTTCGACTGCGTGGTCGCGGTCAACGTGCTGCACGCGACGCGCGACCTGGGCGAGACGCTGGCGCGCCTGCGCTCGCTGCTCGCTCCGGACGGGCTGCTCGTGGTGTCGGAGGCGACGCGGCGGCTGCGCTGGCTCGACGTGACGTTCGGGCTGACCGAGGGCTGGTGGAGCTTCACCGACCGCACGCGCCGTCCCGCGCACGCGCTGCTCGACCGGCCGGCCTGGCTCGACACGCTGGCCGCCGCGGGATTCGAGCCGGCCGTGGTCCCCGGCGACGGCGCGCCGGACACGCCGCAGGCCGTCTTCCTCGCGCGCGCGCCGCTGCTGGCCGCGGACCGGCCGCCGGAGAGCTGGCTCGTCCTGGCCGACCGGGGCGGGCTCGGCGGTGCGCTCGCGCGCCGCCTGCGCGAACGGGGCGACCGCTGCGTGCTGGTCGCGTCCGGCCCCGCCGACGCGGAGCGCCCGGACGGGCCTTGGCAGGTGGATCCGTCGAGCCCGGCCGACTTCCGCCGGTTGATCGCCGGCGCGCGCGCCGCGGGCGGCGCGCCACCGACGCGCGTGGTGAACCTGTGGCCGCTCGACGCCACCGCGGCCGAGGGCGCGGCCGCCGAAGACGTGCACGCCGCGGCGCGGCT
>DATBIZ010000681.1:0-3619 GCA_036556645.1 Vicinamibacteria bacterium
CTACCCGACCGCGCTGCGCAGCCTGGTGGGCGCGGATCCCGCCTCCGTCCGCGACCGCGACGGCGTGCTCGCACGGCTCGCCGTCTCCATGCGCGCCCACGGGCGCGGCGGATCGCTGCTGGTGGTGCCGGCGGGGACGGACGCCTGGCGTGAGTCCATCACGCCTCCGCTGACGTACGCGGTGGACCCTCCGTTCACGGCGCTCTCCGACCTGCTGCGCAACGGCACGCTGCCCGCGGCCGAGCGCCGCCGCCAGGACGCGCTGGCCCGCGCCGTGGAGAGCCTGGCCGGGCTCACCGCGGTGGACGGCGCGACCATGATCGACGGCGACTACGCGCTGCTGGCCTTCGGGGTCAAGATCCGCCGCCGGAGGGGGAGCCCCGAGGTGGAGCAGGTGGTGGTCACCGAGCCGGTGGAAGGCGGCGCGCGCCGGGTGGTGGAGCCGGGCCAGCTCGGCGGGACGCGGCACCTCTCCGCGGCGCAGTTCGCGCAGGACCAGCCGGACGCCGTCGCGCTGGTGGCGTCCCAGGACGGGCGCTTCACGCTGTTCGCGTGGTCGCCGCGCGAGGGGATGGTGGCCGCGCGGCGGCTGGAAGCGCTGCTGCTCTAGCAGGGAGTTGGGCCCGCTAGGCGTGCCCCCCCGCGCGCATGCGCGCTCCCCCCAAGTCGCTCGCGCCGAAGTGAATCCGGCGCTCGCTGCTCGCGGCTAAGGCCTCACGGCGTCGCGGAACGCGCGGATGCGCGCCGCGTTCGCGCCCACGTCGCTGCGGCCGACGCGGCTCTTCGAGCGCACGTCGAGCCGGCTGCCGGGCCCCTCCGGCCGCACGCGCACCACGACGTCGTCCTTGAACCCGAACCAGCGCGTGGTGTGGGTGGCCTCCAGCCGCCCTCGCTGCGGGTCGGCGGACACGATCTCCCAGCCGAGCGACTCGGCGGCGGCCGTCGCGCGCGCAAACGCGCGGTGGGGCGGCTCCGCGAGCACGATCGGCGCGAGGTCCGGGTAGGCGCGCTTCTGCTGGGCCGCGACGTCCGGCCCCGCGTACTCCGGCGGGTTCGTGGCGCCGGTCGCGGCGCGCCGGCCGACCAGCTCGGCAAACGCGGGCGGGTCGTCGGTGTCGGTGCTGAGGTCGTGGATGGGCGGGACGGACTGCGCCTGGCGGCGGAGCGACCAGGGCACCGCGAACACGGCCAGGCCCGCCACCAGCGCCACCGCCGCGCGCGCCCGCGCGCCGCCGAG
Source organism: Vicinamibacteria bacterium (assembly GCA_036556645.1). Lineage (GTDB taxonomy): Bacteria > Acidobacteriota > Vicinamibacteria > Fen-336 > Fen-336 > DATKEG01. The sequence goes on from DATBIZ010000681.1 coordinate 1,238, forward strand.
CAGCAGCCCCACCAGGCCCAGCGCGGCGCCGGCCAGCGCGCCGTAGGCGGCCCACTGCATCAGCGTGAAGCCGACGCGGAAGTGCCACCAGCCCAAGCGCGATCCGGGCCCCGAGGCCGCCAGCGCCGCCAGCGCGGCGAGCGCCACCACCAGGGCGATCGTCGCCAGCACGGCACCGGTTCGCTGGCGGGCCATGCCGACGAGTCTACACCCGGCCCGGGCGCTGGGCCCCGGGCCGGGCGGGTCATTCGTAGCGCAGCGCCTGGATCGGGTTGAGCGCGGCGGCCTTGCGCGCGGGCTGGAACCCGAAGAACACGCCGATCGCCGCGGAGAAGCCGAGCGCCATCGCAATCGTGGCCGGCGGCACGGAGGTCGTCCAGCCGGTCAGGTGCGCGACCAGCGCCGCGCCGCCGATGCCCACCGCGGCGCCGGCCAGGCCGCCGAGCAGGCTCAGCACCACGCTCTCGACCAGGAACTGCACCATCACGTCCGAGTCCCGCGCGCCGATCGCCATGCGGATGCCGATCTCGCGCGTCCTCTCCGTCACCGAGACCAGCATGATGTTCATCACGCCGATGCCGCCGACGAGCAGGGAGATCGAGGCGATCGCGGCCAGCAGCATGGTCATGATGCGCGTGGCGCCCGCGGCCGCCTCCGCGATCTGGGTCTGGTCCCGCACCGTGAAGTCGTCCTCGTCGCCGGGCTGCAGGCCGTGCGAGTCGCGCAGCGCGGCCCGCACCTCCTCCTGCGCGGCGGGCAGGTCCTCCACCGAGGCCGCGCTGACCAGGATCTGCGGGATGCGGACCTGGCCGGAGAGGCGCGCCTGCGCGGTCGTGTACGGCAGCAGCACCACGTCGTCCTGGTCCTGGCCGCTCGCCATCTGACCCTTGGGCGCGAGCACGCCCGTCACGTCGAGCAGGGTGTCGCGCACCTGGACGCGCCGGCCCACCGGGCTCTCGCCCGGGAAGAGCTGATCGGCCACCGTCTTGCCGAGCAGCGCCACCTTGCGGCGCGCGAACACGTCGTCGGCCGTGAAGAAGGCGCCGTCGGCCACCGGCCAGTCGCGGATCCGCTCGTAGTCGGCGTCCACGCCCTGGATGGAGGTACGCCAGTTGCCGGCCGGCCCGATCACCTGCGTGCGCGTCATGATCACGGGCGAGACGGCCGCGAGCAGGGTGCCGTTGCGGTCGATGGCCTCGACGTCCTCGAGGCTGAGGCGGTTGAACGTGCCCGCGCCCTGGCTCACGCCGCCCTGCGAGGCGTTGCCCGGCACCACCACGATCAGGTTCGTGCCCAGGCTGCCGATCTGCCGGTGCACCTGCTGCTGCGCGCCCTGGCCCACCGCCACCATCACGGTCACCGAGGCCACGCCGATCAGGATGCCCAGCGTGGTCAGCGCCGTCCGCATCGTGTTCCGGCCGATGCTGCGCCCGGCCAGCTTCAGGAGGACCACCGGCTTCATGCCGCGCTCGCTTCCTCGGAGCGGTCCCGCTCCGCGAGGTCCACCGCCGCGTCGCGCCGGCCGTCCACCGTGACGTCGCGCCGGATCCTGCCGTCGCGCATCTCGACGATGCGCTGCGCGTAGTGCGCCACGTCCGGCTCGTGCGTGACCAGGAGGATCGTCATGCCCTGGGCGTGCAGCTCCTGGAAGAGCGCCATCACCTCGACCGACGTGCGCGAGTCGAGGTTGCCGGTCGGCTCGTCGGCCAGGAGCAGCGAGGGCGAGGTCACCAGCGCGCGCGCGATCGCCACGCGCTGCTGCTGGCCGCCCGAGAGCTCGCTCGGCTGATGGTCGAGCCGGTCGCCCAGGCCCACCCGCTCGAGCGCGGCGGTGGCCGCCTTCCGCGCGTCGACCTTCCGGCCGCTGCGGTCGTAGAGCAGCGGCATCTCGACGTTCTCCAGCGCGCTGGTGCGCGGGAGCAGGTTGAAGCCCTGGAACACGAAGCCGATCTTCTGGTTGCGGATGTCGGCCAGCGCGCGCTTGGGCATCCCGTCCACGCGCACCCCGTCGAGGAGGTAGGCGCCCGCGGTGGGCACGTCCAGGCAGCCGAGGATGTTCATCAGCGTGGACTTCCCGGAGCCGGACGTGCCCATCACCGCGACCATCTCGCCCGGCCGCACCGTGAGGTCCACGCCGCGGAGCGCCGCGACCTCGTTCTTCCCGGTCCGGTAGACCTTGGTCAGGCCCTCCGTCCGGATCACGCTCGGGGCGTTCATCGGGGCCTCAGAAGCCGCGGCGGCCCTGGCCGCCGCCCACCCGCGGTTGCAGCGGGTTCTGCGCCGCCGGAGCCGCCTCCGCGGTCTGCACGCCCGCGATCACCTGCAGGCCCTCTTGCAGGCCGGCCCCCTGCACCTGGGTCATCGCACCGTCGGTGAGGCCCG